>NZ_JAFEMR010000050.1:0-9458 GCF_016892495.1 Bacillus sp. RIT 809
GATCAACAACGCCAGTAACACCAGCCGCACCGATTCATAATGAAGTAACAGGTCAAGAAGTAGTCGCTGGATCAACAACGCCAGTAACACCAGCCGCACCGATTCATAATGAAGTGCCAGGTCAAGAAGTAGTCGCTGGGCCAACGACAACGCCAGTAACACCAGCCGCACCGATTCATAATGAAGTAACAGGTCAAGAAGTAGTCGCTGGGCCAACGACAACGCCAGTAACGCCAGCTGCACCGATTCATAACGAAGTGCCAGGTCAAGAAGTAGCTGCTGGGCCAACGACAACACCGGTAACACCAGCCGCACCGATTCATAATGAAGTGCCAGGTCAAGAAGTAGTCGCTGGGCCAACGACAACGCCGGTAACACCAGCTGCACCAATTCATAATGAAGTGCCAAATCAAGAAGTAGCCGCTGGGCCAACAACAACACCGGTAACGCCAGCTACACCAATTCATAATGAAGTGCCAAATCAAGAAGTAGCCGCTGGGCCAACAACAACACCGGTAACGCCAGCTGCACCGATTCATAATGAAGTGCCAAATCAAGAAGTAGCCGCTGGGCCAACAACAACACCGGTAACGCCAGCTGCACCGATTCATAATGAAGTGCCGGGTCAAAATGTATTAGTTACACCAGTTGTAGCACCTACCAAAGAAACGAAAACAGCGCCGATAGAAAATAATGTTCCAACGGAACAAATCCCAACAAAAAATATTGATTCCTCTGAAATAAAAGAAAAACAAGAAAAAGTAATTAAAAACGAAAAATATGTTTCTAATCCGTTAAAAGATTTCATAACAAATCCAGAAGAACAAATTCAAGAAATTGTTCAAGATTGGATTGAATCGACAGAAGCGGTAAAAGAAAAAGAAACAAATAAATCATCAAATGAAAATGAAGCACAAAATAATCAAACTGACATACAGAATGCATCTAATACAGAACGAACAGAAGAACGTGGGGAACAAGAAGAACAAGTGCGACCAGGTCAACGCCAGCAAGTGTATAACAATCCAGCGCGTGGATCTCGACACTTAGCGTCAATGAATGAAGATGAAGATATAGAGAATGTAACATAAGCCCTCTAAGTAATGAGGGCTTTCTTTCTAAGTAAAAGGAGGGGAAGAAAAGTTGCAATCTAGTCAATCACAATTAATGGTTGAGCAGGAAATAGTAGAGCAGGTTCAAAAAAAGCAAAAAAAGAAAAAGGGATGGAAAATAAAACTGATCGTAATTTTGATTAGTTTAGCGGCATTAATGATTACTGTAGCTGGAGTTGGTTTGGTTACTGTTTTAATGTTAGATGATGAAAAACCAACAACTCCAGGTGGAGTAGGCGGGATAGGCGGGATAGGGACGGCTAATGTTTCACCGGAAGTCTTAAAATGGGAACCACTTGTAAGAAAGCACGCGCAATCTTTTGGGATGGAACAGTTTGTACCACTCGCTTTAGCCCTAATTGAACAGGAGAGCGGCGGGACTTTGCTCGATGTCATGCAGAGTGCAGAGGGAGCGTTTAACACTCGTTATCCAAAAATACAAAATGGTATAACAGATCCCGACTATTCAATATGGTGTGGCATACAGGAGTTAAAACATTCATTAGAATTAGCAGGTGTTTCTGGCCCGGCTGATATAGAAAAAATTAAATTAGCACTTCAAAGCTATAATTTTGGGCCAGGATTTTTTTATTATGTTCAAAAAAATGGAGGAGCGTACACACTTGAATTAGCAAAACAATTTGCTTTAGAACATGCTGGAGGGCGCACGCAATGCGGTTTTAGAAGTCCGTATTGTTACGGGGATTTTACGTATGTGGAAAAGGTATTAAAACACTATGTTGCTACCGCTGGCGGTGGAGGTGCTGGCCCTGGAGACGGAACAGGGGACGGACCAGCCAATGTTAAATTTAATGAAATTATGGCTCTAGTAGCACCATACGATGGATATCCGTATGTGTGGGCTGGCCGAGCGCCGCCGAATTTCGACTGTTCGGGACTGATCGAGTGGAGTTTCAATAAAGTAGGAATTCGACTTAGTGGAACCGCAGAAGATATGTATAATGCGACCGTACCTGTTGACAAACCAGCGCCAGGCGATCTAGTTTTCTTTCACGGAACATATAAAGCGGGTATTTCACATATCGGAATTTACATTGGTAATAACAAGATGTTTAATGCAGGTGGAACACATTTACATTATGCAGATCTAAGTATGCCGTATTGGACAGAGCATTTCTCTGGTATTAGAAGGGTAAAATAAAGGGGGAAGTAATATGAATAAGGGGATTGTAGCAATTCTCATATTGTTATTTTTAGGAGTAGGGACATATGCAAGCTCTCAAACTTCAAAAGTAAATAATTATCAAAAAAAATATGAGGATACAAAGAAAAAATTAAAGGTAGCACAAAAGGAAAACGAAAAATTAAACCAGGAATTAAAGGGGAAAGAACGAAATACCGAAACAGAGGTAAAGAAAGATACAGAAGATTTTTTAAAGGCCTTTTTTGCTTATGATACAGCTAAAGGGGAAAGAGCGTGGACTAAGATCCAACCCTTTGCAACAGAAAAAGCTTTAAAAATGCTAGTTCCAGCGGGAACAGATCCAAAGCAACCAATAGAAAAAACAGAACCAGATAAAACTATAGTTTCGGATATTGATAAATTGTTATTGTACTATACACCAGTAGATGCAACACATGCGAATATATTCGCCCGTGTTTGGCAGAAAATAACCGTTAACGGTGTTTCAAGTATTACACAAATACCGCTAGATATTTCTATAATATATGATGAACAGAAAAATAGATGGGTAGTAGATGAAACGAAAATTCAACAACCTATGAAAGAAGATGGATATATAAGTTGATTTTTTTAACAATATAAAATCAAATAAGTACGCTGGTTATAAAGGAAAGGAGGTGGATCATGTAATGATAAGCGTACTTATTTGGATAACAACGGGAATTGTTGCTTATTTGTGTTATAAAACATTTAATATTGAACAGGAAAAGCTAGAGAACGGAAAATATGATATATACGGCTTTGGAATTGTAGCTATTAGTCTCATTGGTATGTATGTTCTTCGAACGGTTTTAACTGACAGGATTGATCTACAAGTAATATTTATCCTAATCTCCATTGTTATAAATGGGATTGGTATCATGTTTATGACAAAACAATTTGTCTACGACTATCATCATAATAAACTTCCACCATTCCACAGAAAATAACTTCTCAGATTTGTTTATAAAACGCCTTTTAAACTTCACTAATACATTAGGTATCAAATTTGTATTTAAACGTTATTTTGGCTGATAAGGGCCTTAAATCCATTTTAGATAAGAGAGAATTTTATTATCAATTTGGGAGGAAAGCATGGGAACAATTATGACAGTCCTATTAGTTGTATTTATTGTAGGGGCGGTTGTCTCTTTTTTAATGAAAAAGATAAAAAGTTTAATTCGGTTTATGGTGCTTAGTATAATCTTTGGTATCTATCATACTAATATTGACATTTTAGGGCTTATAAAGAGCATTGGAGGGCCGATATTATTCAAATAATTAATTGTGATAAGGACTAGATAAGATCTAGTCCTTATTATTTTTGAAATTAAATGTAAATAAAATGAAAAACTGTAAAATAATACTTGTTTTATGCGCTAGCGCATGATAATATAAAATTAAGAAATGCGCTAGCGCATTCAAAAAACAAAAGGAGTTGTTGACCATGAAATACTTTCAAAGTGTCACTACCTTAGAGGATCTAAAGAAACAATATAAAAAATTAGCTAAAAAACATCATCCAGACTTAGGCGGGAAACATGAAGATTTCATTGAACTAAAGAACGAATATGATAAGCTCTTTGAAAAATTGAATACGAAAACAGAAACAAGTGGAGCATATCAAAACATCATTGACGAACTTATCAAATATGATCTTGAAATTGAAATCATCGGGACTTGGGTTTGGGTTACAGGTAATACTTACTCTTTAAAGAAAGAATTAAAAGAACTTGGTTTCAAATGGGCATCTAAAAAAAGGGCTTGGTACTGGTATGAGGGAGAGTATAAAAAATACCATAATAAAGAATTTTCACTAGATGAAATTCGTACCATGCACGAAGTGAAACGCATCAAAAAAGGAAAGCCGAAACTAGAAGCCTAAGAGGGATTTTCCCTCTTAGTTTTCTAAAAAAAAGGAGATGCCCAAATGTATATAAATGCTAATTGTGATAAATTCAAACACATTTATGATATGGAGAGATTAAAAGGTTACAGTGATCGGGCCGGAAGGGATATAAATAGGCTAGAGGAAATTATAGAAAAATTAAAAGAGTATCAAATGAAAATACATGAACATGCGCAAACTGTCGCAAATACTGAATTTAAAAGCGTTGTAACGTTAGTCAGAAATAGATATGATAAAAATCTTGTAAAGTTTCATGTTCAATTGGAAAGGCGGCCAATGGTCGATAAAAATTATATAGAAGATGAAAAGGTGAATGGATTTTGTGAACATTACAAAATGTTTGTGGGGAAAGAACGCCACCAGGCTTTAAAATATGCCGATAGTCTAGCTTTGCAATATCATTGTGAAATTGAAAGGAGAGGTTTTTAATGCAGCGAAAATTTAGGCTTCCAGACGATGTCTGGGAGCAATTCACTAAAAAAACAAGTGCGCCAGCTGAAACATTACGTCAATTGGTGATTAATTATATTGATGAGGATAGAAACCCGCTAGATGAGGTTATGGGTGTAGAAGAAGCGGCTGAACAGTGGAACATGTCACCAGGAACACTAAAAAATTTATGTGCTTCTGGTGAGGTTAAAGCGAAGAAAATCGGTAATAGATGGATCGTTTCAAAAAGGCAATCGTGCCCTAAAAAATAGGTGCAAAATGAATTTATATGTAATTACGATTTATTTAGTGAAAATGTCCTTTTAGTTTGTTATTAGACTTATTTCAAAGAAAACAATTAGATGTATATTTTATTGAGAAATATTCAATCTTCTGAATATTTAATGTGTTTAGCTGTATTTTTTGATATTATGGTATTAATTTACATGAAAAAGGGGAAGTGGATGCTATGGGTGTTCAAGTAATTACTAAAGAAAAAATTACAAGCCTATTGAACGAATGGTACGAAGAAATTCGCATACGAAACATCGGGACAGCCCAACAATTAAAAGAAAGTATAGATAGTAAAATTCACAGTATAGAAGAAGATCAAAACATACTTGTATATTATGCGCTTCTTAATTACCGTTACAATATTTTGATTAACAATAAAGGAAGTATGGAAGATAGCTTAAAAGCGTTAGAAGAGATTGAAAAACCTAAAGACAACTTTTTAACATATTATTATTATTTCTTTAAGGCGCTACATGCTGTAGAAATTGGAAAGTACAGTGTTGCAAATGAAGCATATCAAAAAGCAGAAGAGTTTTTAAAATATGTTCCAGATGAAATTGAAAAAGCAGAATTTCAATATAAACGATCAATTTTTTACTGGCAGACGCGCCAGCCATTAAAGGCCCTGGATTATATTTTGTATGCTAAAGAAATATTTTTAAAACACAAAGGATATGAAATTAATGTTGCAGGATGTGAAAATATTACAGGGTTGATTTGTAATACATTAAGGCAGTATGAAAAGGCAGAGGAACATTTTCTTTTATCCTTAACTGTTTTAGAAAATACAGAGCATGAGAATTTGATTTTAAAAACACGACAAAATTTAGGCATGTTATATGCTGATCAAGATATGTCTGAACTAGCAATACGCTATTTATCAGAGGTAATTGATCATGAAAAATGCAGTCTTACAGACCTTCCGCTTTTAAAAGCAAACTTCTTATTAGCTAGAGAATATTTTAAATTAGGTCAAAAAGAAATTGCATCAACATTAATTTTAGATGGTATTAATGTTTGTAAGAGCTTAAGTAATGAAGAATATGAATATCACTTTAAAATTTTAGAAGCTATGAATAATGGTTCATCAACTGAAACATTAGAAACAGTAATACAAGAAGGAATTTCCGTTTTTGAAAAAGAAGGGTTAATTGGATATGTGAAAGACTACTCTCAACAGTTAGCAATTAAATTTGTTGAAGATAATGGCTTAGAAAAAGCCGGGAAGTATTATCACATAGCTCATCAAGCAGAGAAAAAATTACAAGAACGGGAGGCTTTAAAATGAAAAAGCTAGGTTTATTAAGTTTTGCAGCGGCCATAATTCTGACATTGGGTATTAATGTATCTAATGATTCACAACAAGCAAAACCACTTCCGAAAGAGCCAGTTATTTATATGTCTGAACACGGTACAGGCTGGTAAATAGCGCTTGTAAAATAAATGTCATTACCCCATTAGGAGAAACCTTGCTATTAATAGTAAGGTTTTTTACTTTTTTAATAATTTAATATTTACCATAAAACGGTAAGGGGAAATGAAAGCTTATAATTGGGGGGAAAACATAGTATTGCTTTATGTGATTGCAACTAAATTAACTAAAAAGAAGGATATTTGACAACTCAAAAAAGGGAGTAGGTAAAGATGACTAATTTTGCTTTTCATCCTGTAACACATGAAAAAATTTCTATAGAAGAGTGGCAAAAGAAATATATGGAGGAAACGCCGATTTGTGCGGTTTGTAATAAAAGCATGTATGTACGTGCAAAAGCCAGTGATATGAACACACATTTTGCGCATTTCAAGGGTTCGGATTGTCCTTTATTAGCTGAAAATCACAAAAGATATAAGCATTTAACACCGACGGAGAAAGATTATGCCAATGCAAAGAAAATAAAACAAACGGTATTAAATAATCTATGGGTATTTTATTTGAAATGCCAGGAGGTTTTCGGGGAAGGGTTCCGGCAACAAGATTTTAAAAGTGTGCTGGAGAAAGCGAATGAAATTAATATATGGCTCTATAAGGGATTGACAGTTAAACATGTTCCGTATGTGTTATTAGTTAATTATGGAGTATTCGAAAAAAAGCCATATCGAGATGAAAAAGTGTACTTTATTTTTGATGCGAACTTATCTAACTATGATGATTTATGGAATAAGCCCAAAGCGATAAGACAAAAAATGTGGAAGGTGTTTCCTAAAAAAGGTGATATTAATGAAATTGAAATGGACTTTTCTAGTAATGCATTAGCACCAGAATACTTTATCTCTTATATTACGAAAATAGATGGAAATGCATTGAAATGGTGAATACTTAAAAAATACTTTACGGAAAAACAAGAGTTTTATGTCGTCTGGTTGATCTCTTATAGTTAAAATTCTTTACACCCTATAAATAGTGTAGTGTAATTATAGAGGGATATTTTATATTTATATTATTAAAATTTCAAAAGTGTGCGGAGGGGTTATAGATGTTTGTAGCGGCGAATCGTGTGTATTATCACACAAGTATTCATAAAAAAAATGCATACAGAAATGTATATGAATTAGATAATGAATTTCAAGATGAGATTATAGAAAAGGTTATTATACCGTACTTGAAAGATGAAAAAATACATTTTGATGGGTACTTTATTGAACCTGAAAATGTAGATAGAATTGTTATTAAACAGTCTACAATATCTTCAAAACAATTTATCAAAGATGAAAATGAAAGATCGTTTAAGAGTCGAGCAGCTGCAATGATGAGCCCTTCTGACATAATGAACAATGATAATTATACAAGGGATATAACAAAAATTATGTTTGCCATAGCAGAGAAAAAGCTAGAGGAACAAGGACATACAGAAGATAAAGTTTCAAAAGATGAAGTTTCAAAAGATGAATCTGAAATTGATAGAACAAAGGTATTTATTGTGCATGGACATGATGACCTTGCTAAAACGCAAGTTTCCGAACTTATTAGAAGGTTAGGATTAATACCGGTTATCCTTCATCAACAAGCAAATGAAGGAAAAACAATAATTGAAAAAATCGAATCCTATTCAAATGTAGGGTTTGGTGTAGTCTTATATACACCATGTGATGTTGGTTCAAAAGAGGGGGATGAAAAGAATTTAAAACCTCGTGCTAGACAAAATGTTGTTTTTGAACACGGTTTTTTAATAGGTAAAATTGGAAGAGCAAATGTAGCTGCATTAGTGAAAGATACAGTTGAAACACCAAATGATATATCTGGTGTAGTGTATATTACAATGAAATCCGAGGGGGATTGGGAACTACAACTTGCAAGAGAATTAAAAAGTTCCGGTTATGATATTGATTTGAATAAGCTATATAACTAATAAAAGCCAATTGTATTATTACGTTATATCAAGAAGAGCTTGTAGAAATCCTACAAGTTCTTTTAGTTTTGATAATAAACTTACACATGTTTTTCAATCAGTTGAATTTGAAAAATATCACTGTCTTTGATACCAAGCACCCTCATTTCTTCTTTAAACGAGCGCCAGTCTTCCACTTTAATGGATTTTTTTCTTTTATCACGCAAAGTATATTCTCTTATGTAATATGACTTTGGGTGTTTATTATTGTTCATCGCAATCCCACCTATGCATTAATAATAGAACATTTTAACATATGGGTGTATATTTTAATAATGCAAATAACAGAAATTTAATTAGGAAAGAAGTTGATATTTGATGCCAAATTGTGATTGGGGTAGTCCCTGTAATTGTTCAGACTGTAGAACAGAACGATTTCCTGTAGTATGCACTCATTGCAGCTTTAAAAATATACTTAAGGTAGAGGGTGGGTCTGAATATAAGGTAGATCGAAAAGGCTTAGGATACTATGACTTTACTCATCCAGGAGGAACAAAAGATTTAAATTGTTACCATTGCTCAACAGTCATACCAGGAGTTCGCTATTATGATAATTATGATGAAGAAGCTTGCAAAAGTAGTTTAGTTCAGTATCAAAACAGATTAAATGGTCGTATTTGTAGTGCTTGTGATGCAATAGAAGGTGATCTCAAAGGTATTTCTTTTGTTACATTAAAAAAACTAAATGATAAATTTTACTGCCAGAATTGTATAGTGGAAGTTGGTAAAAATCAAATACCTGATCCCTCAAATGAAAATGAAAAATATGATTTTAATGGAAATACTTTAAAGTGGGAATTAGATAAAGTACGTATCGAATGCCCTTCTTGTCATAAAAAAAGGTGGCTAAATGCCGAAAATAGTTGGAGAAAGCAATGTAAGCCCTGTTATTATGCTAAATCATAAATTTAATTTAAGGGAAACACCTTACTATGACAAAAGGTGTTTCCCTTTCTTTTGTACCTTAGGATTTACAGACTTGTTTCGCTAATAATTATGTATTTGTTAATCACTTCAAATGAAAAGTAGAGTGCCAATAGTGACAATTATTAAGGATTTTATTAATGAAATCTCCCTTGCTATTCTTCTTCTCTTTTTCTTGATGTTGGAATGAATTAAATCGTTTTGTTGCTTCCTCCATCGAA
>NZ_JAFEMR010000051.1:0-8507 GCF_016892495.1 Bacillus sp. RIT 809
AATTGATCCTATAGGATTGGGGTTGTATGCACGAGCTTATACATATAAAGATTGGAAAAGAGTCCAAAAGAAATGGGGAAAAGCATTATCGAAGGCTGATGTTAAAGTTAATGTACATGTTAAAATTGGTGGAATGGGTACAATCAAGTAACAAGAACTCAGAGTAATAATTTTTTTTAGAAACTTCCTGGGTAGCATCACATCTCCATCAGCTTAAAGGTTCATAGCGCCCTTAGAACGTAATTTTTTGTTAGTCTGTAACAAAAAAAGTACATTTTTTTCTTTTTTGGGGTGTTTACTTTTCTTAAGTTGATGCGCATGGGTCACCATACCATTTCGGGGAAATTGTACGTTTAGACACAATTTGGACGCAAATTAACCGATTCCCTGTACGTTAAGGAATCGGTATTTATAATACAGGTTAAAATAAACAGCACTGTAGACTAATTGCTATGGTGTTTTAGCAGATGAAATAACCCATACTTTATATAGCTAAGGTTCATTATTTACGTCTATTTCTGTATGAACTTTAAAATGAGGGACCTCAGCCAATAGAACATAGGCAATCTTATAATCAGGTGTTACATAACCATCATAAACACGTCCATATATTTCATTCCCGATTGAGTCCGTCCATACTTCAGCTTCTCTCAATGTCTCAAATATAATGTTTTCACTATTCCATTTGATATTCATCTGAACAGCTCTATTTCTTAAATGTTTTCGATATAATATTATCAGTTTTGAGTATCTTATATTGAGAGGTACTCTATAAAGTTCTAAAATAAATTTGTAATAGATTGAAAAATTATGAATGGGGTTATCTCTTTGTGGGAGTGTATTTTTGTGAACTTGATGGAAGAAGTACATAAAACCAATACCTTCCAAACATACTAATAAAATGTTTTGGAGGTGAGTTTATTGGATAAAAAAGACTTTCAAAAAGTTTATAATGATTACTTACATCAAGGAGAAGAGCAAGCTCAATTGGAAGTAGCCAGGGAAGTCGATTCAGGAGCAGAACAAATAGTTGCAGTTCGTAAAAATGATGAAGGTGATTTAATTGCTTTTAAAACAAGTAGCGGGAGAGAGTTAGATTATATTACTGCTCTTAGTGAAGCAAAATCAGGAAAGTTAGCTCATGTGGACGTATTTCATAAGTATGGCAGGGATATTATACGTAGTGAACCTGATGGTATGAAAGAAAATAACTTAGATAATTTACCTTCTTTTTAAACGGGTAAACCTCAAGAAGAGAATGTTCATTTGGATATTCTCTTCTTTTCTTTGCTAAGTTTTCCCTACAAATAGAAGGTTCATTTCTAAAGTACAATCATACTTTTAAAGAGCTCTCTAAATTTCTCTTTGTCTTCTGCTGTAAATGGTTTTGGCCCCTTTGTACGCTTGCCGCTTTTTCGAACCATTGCACTTAAATAACGTGTTTGTAATAGTTGGTCAATATTTTCATTCGTATACTTATAGCCTTTATGGTGTAGAACGATACAGCCTTTTGCTAAAGCGAGCGAAGCAAGACCGTAATCTTGCGTTACGATTAAATCTTCTTTTTTTGCTAATTGCATAATTCGGTAATCCGCAGCATCTGCTCCAGAATCAACATAAATTGTTTCCACCCCTGATGGCTGTTCTGCATTAGAATAATGAGAAAAGCTAGTAACGAGGGTAACAGGGATTTCTGCATTCGTAGCTTCAAAAATAATCACATCTTTTACAGGACAAGCATCTGCATCAACGTAAATCTTCATTTTTATCACTCCTATAAAGTGAAACTTTAATCAGTGGGGGTGTTCATCTCCCGCTGATTATTAGTTGAACCAATCGGGCGTTTACGGGCAGCCCGACTCCCACCTAACTTCTTTGTTCCAGCTGAATTTTGAGGTGGGAGTTTTACTGCCCACAAATAGCGGGATAAATAGGTTCGAGTTGATAATAATGGTAGATTTGAATTTTGTCAAACGAGGGTTCGTATCTAAAGTTATTTTTCACAAACCAAAATAGCCTCACGCAAACGAGAAATACCTTCCTCAATTTGATCAATATTTACTTTTCCATAAGACAAACGTATATAACCATCTTTCGCGCCGAAAATACTACCTGGCATAAAGGCGATTTCTTGTTTTAAGCTTTGCATAATGAGTTGTTTCTCGTTTATTGGTTCGTTTAATTTCCCCCATATGTATATACCACCAGTAGGCTTTGAAAAAGAGATTTTATCATGAAGTTGCTCGTTTAGAGCGCGGACGATAATGTCTCTTTTTTCTGCTAGTTGTTTTCGTAACGGTACGATATGTGACTGGAATGGAACGGTTTCGAAAAATTGTTGCATAAGCCACTGGGGGAATATACTCATTCCTAATTCCATTTGGTGCCGTGCATCGGATAATCGTTCTACTACTGACTGCGGAGCGACAAGCCAGCCAACTCGTAACCCTGGCGCAATCATTTTTGATAAAGAATGTACATAAATGACAGTTCCATTTTCATCAATTGATTTCAAAGTAGGGCAAGGTTGTTTATTTTCTAGTGTAAGTAAACTAGACGGGTCATCTTCAACGATCGCAATTCGTAAGTCAGCACAAAGTGATAACAGTTTTTTTCTACGATTTGGATGCAGCATCGTTCCCGTAGGGTTTTGGAAATTTGGGTTTAAAAAGATCATTTTAATACGGTGCTTTCTATATAATTCTTGCACATCATCTGGATTAATACCGTGTTCATCGACAGGTAATGGGAAAATACGAATACCCGCTGATTGGAATAACGGTAATGAATAGCAGTGTGAAGGACTTTCGAAAGCAACTGCATCACCTGGATTTAATAAGCATTGTACGATAAGGTGGAGTGCTTGCTGCGCGCCAGATGTAATCATAATCGATTGTTCAGTCGCTTCAACCTTCAAATATTTTTTCATATATTTTACTACCGCTTGTCTTAGCGGGAGATACCCTTGCGGATGATCGTAACTTAATGACTGTGTTAACGGTTGTTCTCGTAAAATCGTTTGTAGTTGATCGTGAGGATAGAGGTTACAACCGAGCTCTCCGTTTGCGAAATCTATAATGTTTTCATTTTGCTGTACTTCTGCGCGAATATGGCGCAGTAACGGTAAATTTGGTAAGAAAGTCCCGCCTTCTACGAAACCTCTCCAGTTCGGCGTTAATGTTGGAGAAACGCCCCACATATGTGTACTCACACGTGTACCTTTACCGGTCGTGCTTTCTACAATTCCAATTGCGCGAAGTTCATTATAAGCAGTCGTTACCGTACTTCGGTTTACATTTAACTGCGTAGCTAATTTCCGTTCTGAAGGGAGGAAGCTACCTGGGGGAAGCTCTCCGTATGTAATACGTCTTTCAATAAAGTCAACAACTTGCTGATAAATTGGGATTTTGCTGTCGTTATCTAGCTTCCATTCCATAAAAACGCCTCCGTATCTCTTAACTACATCAAGTATAACAAATTGGCTGGGTAAAAAAACAGCCAATTGGACGGTGTTATATCCAGCCAATTTTACTATGCTAAATAGGGAAGGGGAGATTCGGATGAAACGATGGCAAATGGAATGGCTCCTAGTATCAGTTGCGTTAGTATGGGGAGCAAATTATACAATTGGAAAGTATGGCGTGGCATTTATGTCATCCATTCAATTTAATAGTTTACGATTTTTAGTAGCATCACCGGTATTATTACTTATTACATTTATTATGGAACGTTCACTTCGTATTGAAAGAAAAGATTGGTTACGATTATTAGCAGTCGGTATCGTTGGAACGACAATGTATCAAACGATGTTTATGCTATCTGTGAAATATACTTCAGCAACGAACGCCTCATTATTAATTGCGATGTCACCTATATTTACAGGGATATTAGCAGTATTGCACAAACAAGAACGTTTTTCGATGAAAGTACAAATTGGTTCAATAGTAGCCTTTGTTGGCGCAGCATTTGTTTTATTAACAGGGCATTCAGGAGGAGCAACTTATGAGTATGCGTGGCTCGGAAATGTAATTGGATTAGTCGCAGCAGTTGCGTGGGGATGGTATCCAATTTTGGCACAACCTCTTATTACAAAATACTCGGCAATGAGAGTCACATCATGGTCTACTTTAATTGGAATTGTACCACTCGTTGTATATTGTTTATTCAATATAAATACATTAACGTGGCCAGTAGATATGCCAAGCTGGGGTTCTCTAGCATATTCAATCGTCTTTGCGACAATTTTCGGACTTGCAATGTGGTATGTCGGTATTAGTAAAATCGGCTCAACGAAAGTAATGGTTTATATGTATCTCGTACCATTGTTCGCAGTTATCTTTGCGGCTGTAACAATTGGAGAGCAAATCAACATGATGCAATTAGTTGGCGGGTTTATTATCTTCATCGGATTATATGTTGTAAAAAAAGGCGGAGTGAAGAAGCCAGCTTTCAATTTAAAAAAAGCAAGTTAATAGTGAAAAGGATCTCTTTCAAATAGAAGGAGATCCTTTTTGTTTATGCGATAAAAGCGCTTGTTCAACAGCCCATTTTTGATGATCATGAAGTAAATGTTCTATAGCAAGCGATGGAGACATCCACCTTAAAATATGATCCTCCTCACAATTTTCGGTTTGCTTATGTACCATGTTCGCAATGTAAAAGAACCCATCGTTTAAATAATATGTATCTTCCTTTTCCGCATAAAAATATCGCGCTGCATTACCGATATACTGTTTGATTTCAATTGTCCACCCTAATTCCTCGAGTAATTCACGATGCAAACATTCTTCTTTTGTTTCATTACCTTCCATACCGCCACCTGGTAAAAAGTAACGTTCTCCATTTTGAATGATAGCTATGTTTGAAGTAGTTGGATCAAAAATAACCGCATAACAGCTCGGCCACAATACATACTGAACAGTAGGTTTTTTAGAACCAAATGTGAGTTTCGAAATCATAAAACACGACCTTTCTCTATAAAATACATAAAAGGGATAATAAGGTAAATGTCGAATTATATTAAGATAATCATAGTTGATTGGAGTGATAACAAAATGATAAATCGAAAATGTTCAAGGTGTAAAGAAATAACAGGGACAATACATGGTGGTAAAAAAATTAATGAAGAATTTTTATGCGAAGATTGTCTGCAAAAAGGAATTGCGAGTGGGGAAATCGAATTATCACAAGTGGAGAAAGAACAAACTTCGTATCTTTCTATAAAAATATTAAAAATAATGAGTGTTATTTATTTAATAGGGTCTATTTTAATGGCCTTTTCTGCTGGCTCGCTTATACATGATCCAGGGTTTGGTGAGGTATCATTTTCAGGATCAGGTACAGGTGTAGTTGGTGTTATCATACTAGGGTCTATATTCCAGTCTGTTCTTGTATTTTGCGGGATTTGGGTATTCATCCTATTAGTAGAAACAGTCATTAAAATTTATGAAAAAATGAAGTGAGTGAAAGGGAGAAATACATGCGAGTAAGGAACATGCAAGGGGAAGATTATATAAAGATTCATTCCGTCTTAAATGATTGGTGGGGCGGAAGAGATATGGCTAATATGTTGCCAAAATTGTTTTTCGTTCACTTTCAAGAAACGAGTTTTATCATTGAAGAAGAAGGAGAAACGTTAGGTTTCTTATGCGGATTCTTTTCACAAACTCATAAAGAGGAAGCGTACGTTCATTTTATCGGTGTAAATCCGAAATATAGAAGAAAAGGAATCGCATCGACATTGTATTCTTATTTCTTTGATGTTGCTCGCGCAAACAATCGTAAAGTTGTAAAAGCAATCACGTCACCAGCTAATAAAAAGTCAATACAATTTCATCAAGAAATTGGCTTTGAAATTGAAGCTGGGGATGATGAAATAGAAGGTGTATCCGTACATACAAATTATGATGGGAACGGCGGGAGTAGAGTTTTATTTTTAAAACATGTGTAAAGTAGGCTAACGTGAAGTTAGCCTTTTTGTTGTGAGGAGGAAAGAATATGGAGAGTTCTCAAAGTAGAAACGAGTATTTACGACGTATTTATAAAGTGCAAGATTATATAGAATCAAATATAAATGATTCACTTTCCATTGAAAATTTAGCTAATGTTGCAGGCTTTTCAAAATTTCATTTTCATAGAATTTTTAAAGGGATGATGGAAGAGCCGTTATCTCGGTATGTGAATCGTTTGAAATTAGAGAGGGCAACACATTTACTTACATATCGTATGGATATGACGGTTACAGATATTGCTTATCATTATGGTTTTACGGATTCAGCAATTTTCTCCCGGACATTTAAAAGTCAGTACGGAGTAAGTCCGTCTCACTATAGAAATCACAATAGCAAGAATTGCAAAGACGTTAGCGAAGGTTCCCAATACAATGAGTGTAAGAAGGTTCGAGGAGAGGTCGAAATTGTAACAGCGGACAAAGTAAACGTCGCATACATAAGACATGTAGGTACATATAAGGATTTAGCCATAGATTTTCCAAAAATGATAGAGAAACTATTTCATTACGCATCGGAGCAGAACTATCATGTATTCGAGGATACGAAGGTATTAACAATTTACCACGATCATCATGAGTTTACAGAAGACTATCATTTAAGAACAAGTCTATGTATAACAATTCCAGATGAAGCCTCAGTAGGAACGAGTGGCATTGGAATAATGGCAATACCTTCAGGGACATATGCGATAGGTCACTTTGAAATATTCCAAGATGAATACAAAGGGGCATGGAACTTTTTATACGGTGAATGGCTCCCGAATAGCGGATATAAACCGAGAGATTCGTATCCTTTTGAAGTATATAGAAATGATCCAAGGCAGCACCCGGAAAATAAACATATAGTCGATATATATGTACCTATCGAACCTTTTTAATCATAGATTAAGGGGGAAGAGCAATGAAAACGGCTGAACAGTTAGATTGTGTTGTAAAAGAAGAATATAAAAATATAAATGGTGTGTTAGTTGTACAAAAAGGTAATGTCGTTTTTGAAAACTATTATAATGGTTACGGTCCAGATGATGCATGTCATGTAGCATCGGTCACAAAAACGATAATCTCTGCGTTAATTGGGATATGTATAGATAAAGGATATATCAAAAGTGTTAATCAAAAAGTAATAGAGTTTTTTCCTGAATATAATCTTAAGGAATCTGAAGTAACAGTGCGGCATCTACTTACAATGACAGCTCCATATCCTTATGTGGATTGGCAGGAACCGTTAGAAGAATTATGTACACAACAGGATTGGGTAAAGTATACGTTAAATAGAATTGGGAACGGCGGGCAAATTGGAGCTTTTAAATATTCATCTGCAGGAGCTCATTTACTATCAGCAATTATTTCGAGTGTAACAGGGAAAAGTGCTCGTGAATTTGCGAACGACCATCTATTCCAGCCTATCGGCATGAGAGAAATTCCAAACTACAATATGAAAGCATTTGGATTCCATGACTTATTCGGAAAAGATGTGAAAGGATGGGTACACGATCCAAACGGTATTTCGGCAGGCGGATGGGGACTTACGTTAACAGCTAGAGATATGGCTAAGTTTGGACGATTGTATTTGAATAAAGGTATTTATGGTGGAAAGCAAATTCTTTCAAAATCATGGGTAAAAGAATCGACAATAATGAACGAAAATCTATATGGGTACTTATGGTGGTTACGAGAAGAAGATGGTATCTTTTCATATTGTGCCATGGGCGATGGTGGGAATGTGATTTGTTGTATACCGGAGAAGGAATTGGTGGTGGTGATTGCGTCGGAAGTTATGGCGAATACAGGGGATAGATGGAAGTTAATTAAAGAATGCATACTTCCTTATTTAAAAGATTAAAAGGTTTATTTTATGAAAATGAGAATAAAAGGTTTAGTTATACTTGTTTTGTTCTCCATGATAGAAATAAGTATTGTGAGAACGAAGTCGTTCAACTAAGATTATAAAACTTCAACACCTATACGATTATTGAATAATTGTAAGGTGTTGAAGTACTTAATGAGCTAATTAAGGTACATTAAACTGAAACACTTTTTTAAATTGTTAACTATTTTTTAACCTTTCGATGTATAAGATACATAATGCAGAGCGCAATTGCTAAAAAGATAAATTTAATTAATTTTGTTAGGCTGGCATCCCACTTGTTTTGCACTACATCTGTTAAATAAAATACATTAAACATACCATGTAAAATTGCGGGTGATATTACAGAACCGCCATATTCTCTCGTGTACGTCAAAATTATAGATAATATAAATAATAAAGAAAGATAACTTAATATTCCTACAAGCCGAAACTCATAATTTTTATAAAAGATTGCTACTGGTAAATGCCATGAAGACCAAAGTGAAGCTGTAATAATAGCTGTTTGCATGAATGAATATTTTTTTCGTAAATAGTAATGGAAATTCCCTCGCCATATAATCTCTTCTAATACTGCAGATAAAGATCCAATTGTAAGACCAACGAGCAAGAGAAATCCTAATTCATTCC
>NZ_JAFEMR010000052.1:0-8281 GCF_016892495.1 Bacillus sp. RIT 809
GCAATTAAAAATGAATTGTAGATATCTGAGGAGGAAATTAATGTGTTTATCCAACATACAAATAATATGATAGATTTGATATTTCCTGATACATAAAACGACATAAAGGCAGGGACTACCGATAATACAATAATGGGCAAGCTCATAAAGACCCAAAATCTCGTTTTGGATAGGATTGCATTTGTATTTAGCCAAAAAAATATTCCACTACATGTTAAGCTAATATCACCTTTGTTATTTATGACAAAAATGTGTAGACATTCATGAATGATGAAGACAAAAATACCTATTATGATGAGATACAATATATTAATATGAGTGAAATCTACTCCAAAGTAATTTGGTATCAGAAAAATGATTATTTGAAGTAGATATACAAACTTCATATAATGTTTTCGATGCCAATTATTCTGTATAAAAGGAGTCCATTCTGAAAAATCCATACTTATCTGTGGCAAGTGGCGAAACCAAATTATGATATGCGTTCCCTCCCTCATTTAAACTATTTCATAGCTTAAAACATTTAATCCACTAACACTCAACCGTTAGTTTTATATACAAACCTTCGCTCGCCTTCACTTTTACCGTGTGTTCTTCTACTTGAGTTTGAAGTGATTCAATTTTAGGATTATTCGAGTGAGAAAGTGGTGTTTTCATAGATAAATGCATTCGACAAAATCATCCAAATTCCTTTACATATATGATTTTTATAAAGGGGGTTCTCGCATGCACAGCTTGATGCCCTGTTTTTGGTGAAAAGCAAATTCATCAAGAAGCCATCCCAATTGTCGCTTTGATATGGTAAGTGGTACACTTGAATGTAAAAAAGCTCAGAGTTTTATCTCTAAGCTTTTTTGTAATCATTTCATTATAGCTCCTTTTAAAGAGCTATATTTTTTATCCATTCTGATTTACTTAATAGATAATGATTATATAGTTGGTTTTCTATCGTTTGTTGACTCAGATAAGTAAATCCACATTTTTCAATAACTTTATTTGATGGTACGTTGTTAATTAAAGCAACTGCGTTAAGAACATCTACATTTGTATTTTTGAACAAATAGTCAATCAACCCTTTAGTCGCTTTAGTAGCGTAACCATTATTTTGATACTCGCTTGAAATAGCATACATAATTTCTCTGTTCGGTGAAGGGAGTTCTTCTTTAATGCCTGTACAGCACCATCCAATAAATTCATTTGTATCTTTAATAAATATCCCCAGCTGTAAAGAATGAACCTCTATGTTAGATGTTGTTTTCACGGCATCAAGAAATGCTTTATTTGCTGGTATTTCATCATTGATAATCCAATGAACCCTCTGTTCTTTCGTTGATTTCCAGTCCGGTAAAAACTTTTCTATTTCCGGCTGATTCGATATTTTATAAATACTCTCCGCATCTTGAATGGTAAACTCTTGTAAGTAAATATCACCACAGTCTATTCTAAATAACCTAGTCAAATTTTCTTCTCTCATGTTCCCACCCCTTAATCCCGTATAAAAATCAGTAATTATGGGAACCTCCTAGCTAGAAGGTTCCCATAATCACATTAAAGCGCCTTAATCTGCTTCGTAAGTTCTATAAATCGTTCATCAAGTTCTTTATATTCTTTATCGTTAAAAGTTAAAAAGCTTAATTTACCTAATACTTCTTGTCTCTCTGTTTCTAACGTTAAACGTAGCTCTTCAATATCATCTCTTGTTTTAGTAGGCTCTTCTAACTGCTTTTGTATCGTATTATTTGAAAACACGAGTTTCGTGTTAGTTGTTTTCTCTAGAAAATATCGATCGTGAGAAACTATAACTAATGTTCCATTATACTCAGCCAATGTATTTTCAAGTTGTTCCCTTGAAGGTAAGTCTAGATGATTTGTCGGTTCATCTAAAATAAGTACATCTTTTTCCTCTAAAATATAGGTCATTAGCTTACACTTCACTCGTTCTCCCATGCTCATTTGCTCAATCGGCTCTTTCCATTGAGAAGCCTGGAACCCTAAATGTTTCATTAAATTTTGGACTTTTCCTCTTTCTTCAAATGTCTCTTTAAAAAATAAATCTTCTGGTGTTTTATCAAGTGGTAAATCAAATACTTCTTGTGTTAAATAACCGATGTTTGCAGATGGTGAAATCCATACTTCTCCTTGAACAGTCTCCGTGCCCATAATCATCTTCAGTAATGTTGTTTTCCCGCTTCCGTTTGGTCCAATAATCGCAAGCTTCTCACCGTGTTGGATTGTGAAATTAACGTTTTCGAATAATGTTCGTCCATCAAATTCTTTCCTCAATTGTTTCACTTCTAAAAAGCGTTTTCCTACTTTTTTATTCGCTTGAATAGAGAACTCAACTGAATACTCTTCTTTAACACGTTCTACTTTCGTTTTCTCAAGCACTTTTTCGAGACGTTTCCGTTTCGACTTCACTTGCGCATCCATTCGCTTCGCTTTCACACGATAAAATTCTTTAACGCCTTCCTGTTTTGTAGACTGTGCATGTGCCCTTTGTGACCATGAACTTAATTCGTTTATTTGTGATTCTACTTGTTCTATCTTTTTTTGCTGTTTTTCATATTCACGCTGCTGCGTCATTCTTTTTTGCTCACGTGCTTTCATATAACTCGTATAATTACCGCTATGGTCAATTAATTTTTTATCCTCAATTGACCATATTTTTGTTGCGACAACATCTAAAAAATATCGATCATGCGATACGACGATAACTGTACCTCTCATATTTTTTATTTGTTTAATGAGAAATTCCGTACTCGTCTCATCTAAATGATTTGTCGGTTCGTCTAATATTAATAAATTAGGATTTTCGGAAAACCCTTTTGCTAATCGAACTTTCAGCTTTTCACCACCACTTAAAGTAAGAAAATCGTTCGTTGGCACGCCCCATTTCGCAAGAAGTTCTGCTTCTTTTGCAATCACATCATTACTAATAAAGGATTCTGTTTCTTGTTCAACATATGCCGTTGTCACATTCATTTGCTGCCATTCAACAGTACCTTTTGATGGCTCAATCTTCCCATTAATTAATTGAAGTAACGTTGATTTACCAGCACCATTTTTACCAATTAATCCGATAACATCCCCTTGTTTTACTGTAACATTCATTTTCTCTAATAAAGTATTTTCTATTATTTCAACATAAACATCATTTAATTTTAAAAGTTCTTTCATATTACCGATCCCTTTCATTAAGGGAGAACAAAAAAATCCTCCCAAATTAATTTGGCAGGATTAGTCATTAAAATATTTATACCCAAATAAGCTATTAAGCAAAATAAATAGCAATACTATTGTATGGAAATCGGGCAGACTAATCCTATTTTTTATAAATTGAAATTTATTTAATTTCAACATTTAAAAATAAGATTAGTTAATCATCGTCCACCCATCATTCCTTTCCGTCGTTAGTAACCAAATTGTACCATAGTAGTACTGTATGAGTAAATGTAATTATATGTGATACTGCTTTAGATTTTACTATCATGTAAACTTCTACGCGCTCCCACTTATATATTTTTTATATAAATCTCCAATAAATTATATATTATACATATTAAATTTCAGTTCTTATAATGAAGATATCATTTTAAAAGGAGGATACTACAATGGAGTTTAGCAAACTAGGAAACAGTGGATTAACAGTAAGCAAGATTGCATATGGGAACTGGATAAACCATGGTGGAAAAGTAGATGAGGATACTGCAAAGGATTGTGTGAAAGTCGCACTAGATGTCGGAATTACAACGTTCGATACTGCCGATGTTTATTCAGACACTATAGCCGAAGAAGTACTTGGCCGGGCTTTGCAAGGTATACGCCGAGAAAGTATAGAACTATGTACAAAAGTATGCCATCCGACTGGACCCGGAAAAAATGATCGAGGCTTATCACGAAAGCATATTTTAGAAAATTGTAATGCATCTTTACACAGGTTACAGACAGACTACATTGATGTCTATTATGCACATAGATTTGATACAACAACTCCTCTTGAAGAAACGATGTTAGCTTTCTCAGATCTTGTAAGGCAAGGAAAAGTCCATTATATTGGTGTAAGTGAGTGGACATCGGAACAAATTACCCGCGGTGCAGCACTTGCACGAGAATTGAAAATTCCACTCATCGCTAGCCAACCTCAATACTCGATGTTGTGGCGAGTTATCGAAACTGATGTAATACCAACATGTCAACGTGAGGGACTTGGTCAAATTGTATGGTCCCCCCTTGCACAAGGTATTCTCACAGGAAAATATCAACCTGGTAAAGCAATACCCACTCAATCACGTGCTAATTCAGATGCTGGCAAACCATTTTTCCACAAACTGGTGCAACGTTGGATGAGTGATGATGTACTCACTGCAATTCAGAAACTCAATCCCATCGCGCAAGAAACTAATCTTACCCTATCTCAACTCGCAGTTGCTTGGGTACTACAAAATCCATCTGTTTCCTCTGCAATTATTGGTGCTTCAAATCCGGAGCAAATAAGAGAAAATGCAGTTGCTTCTAGTGTTAAATTACACCCTGAAATAATGGATCAGATTGATAGTGTACTAAAAGGTTTCATTGAGTACGATCCGAGCAAAACAGGTTGAAACATCAGTGAATTACTTTTTAAAAACCACAAAATACCTTGTAGTCTAACTTTAAAATAAAAATAGAAGTTTCACTTTCCAATTTCTCACTGCCCATCCTATCAAGATGGGCTTTTACTCTTTAAATTCAAATTGTGAAGTCGCATAAACCTCTCTAACAACTGTTAAAAAGTTCTCTAACACGACAGACTTTTCATCTTGTCTCCATCCAACATATAAATTTATTTTCGGTGTATTTTCTTGAATGTCTTTATACATGACACCCGATTTTTTATAACTTTCCACCGATGATGGAACGACAGAAATACCCATTCCTGCTGCAACTAAATTTACAATCGTTTGCATTTGGATCGCTTCTTGAACAATATTTAAACTTACTCCATGTTCCCAAAAGTAACTAATAATTAAATCATAAAAGTTTGTACCAAAATGACGTGGAAATAAAATAAATGGTTCATCCACTAATGATTTGATTGGAATTTTACGTAACGTAACGAAAGGGTGCTCTTCATGCAAAACCAATTTCAAACACTCCTCAGAACAAACTTCAGAAGACAATATTTCATTATTCTGCTTAGAACGAATAAATCCAATATGAATTTGTTTTTCATAGAGTGCTTTTATTTGCTGGTCTGTTGTCATCTCGCGTAATATGAGCTGTATTTTAGGAAAACGTTCTCGGAATTTTTTTAATATCTCTATAACGGTTTCTGTAGAATCGACAAAACCAATTATTAAATGTCCTATCTTCCCTTCATCCGCAAGCTGTGTTTCTTTAATGGTTCTATCTACTTGAAGCAACGTTTGCCGTGCACCTTCTAAAAAGATTTTCCCCGCATCGGTAAGTTCAACCATTCTTTTTGTCCGGTGAAAAAGTTGAACTCCTAATTCTTCTTCCAATTTTCGAATTTCTTGGCTTAAAGGCGGTTGTGCCATCATAAGGCGTTCTGCTGCACGACTAAAGTTTAATTCTTCTGCCACCGTTATGAAATACCTCATTTTCCGAATATCCATTTCAATCCCCCTATCATAAACAAATAATAAACACTTCGCTTTTACTTCTCTAAGGTAAATAATTTTTTATTTTCAAGTGGTACAAAACAAGGCTAAAAAACTTATCTCCAAAGTTCTTTAGCCTTAATCACTTGTTACACATTAAAAAATATTATTCGTACAACGGTACCTTTATCAACTTCTGAATGGATCTCTACACTATGTCCCAATTGTTTTGTAATTTCATATACAAGATATAACCCCATTCCAGTTGATTCTTTAAAATCTCTACCATTTTCTCCTGTAAAGAACGGTTTAAATACTCTTGGTAAATCTTGCTTCGGTATCCCGACGCCACTATCGGCAATTTCAAGTACAACTGTATTACCTTCCCTACATGCTTTCACTTTAATCTTTTCTCTACTACCTGATGAGTATTTAATCGCATTCGATATAATTTGTCCAATTAAAAATTGCAACCATTTCGCATCACTTTCTACAGTAATACCTTTATCAATTTCAAGCTCTGGATATACAAAACTCCGGATAAAGAAGCGTTTATGTTCATGCACGGAATCATTTACTACTTTATGTAGTTGTACTCTTTCTACATAAAAATCTTGTGTGAATGCTTCTAAACGCGCGACATATAATGCCATCTCTAATCCCTTTTTTAACCGATCTGTTTCCTCATTAATACTTTCAAAACGCGAATCCACTTCATCCTGTGTAATTAATTCTATTACAGATAGAGGTGTTTTCATTTGATGAATCCACTGATTCATAAAGGTTAAATGATCATTATTTTTTCTCTCTTGTAATTGCAGCTGATTTTGATAATGACGATATTGTGCATCAAGCAAATCTTGGAGTGCGGTAGATAAAACTGCAAAATCAGATTTTTGAACGGATTCATCCAAAGATTGCAATGGATTTGCTAAACGTTCATAAAAAGAACGATGTGTAAAATAACGAAATAATAAATAACTTATCATAAAAAAAGCACCTAAAAACATTGCATATAATGCCGTTGAAATATGATTATGCCCATCAAACCAATAAACTAGGAATATGGCTAGTAGTTGGATCGCTGTAAAACAAATAAGCGGTATATGATCACGAATAAACAACCTTATCATTTTTCCATACCATTATCCCAAGTAATATGTAATCTATATCCAACACTACGAATTGTTTCAATTGCTCCTTCAATATGTAACGTTTTTAACTTTTTACGCACACGTGTTGTATTTACACTTAATGTATTATCATCAACGTAAGATTCACTATCCCATAATTTATTAAGTAACACTTCTCTACTCACAACACGCGGGTAATTTTTCATTAGCGTCTCTAATAAAATAGCTTCGTTTCTCGTTATATCAATCTCTTGCCCCCTAAGTTTTAACACAAGTCTTTCTGGATATAAACAAAGACCTTGTTGCTCAATCATTCGTTCTTCTAGTTTCGGTGCATAGTCTCCGTAAGCACGTCTTAAATGACTACGAATTTTTGCCATTACAACTTCATAATGAAAAGGCTTCGGAATAAAATCATCGCCACCATTTTCTAACGCCATAACTTGATCCATCGTACCTTCACGGGCCGAGATAAATAAAATTGGACATGTGGAAACCGCACGAATTTGACGACACCAATAGTAACCGTCAAAGCTTGGTAAATTAATATCTAATAAAACTAACTCTGGTTGTTCTTCTAAAAATATGTCTAACACATTTTGAAAATCCGATATAACAATTCCTTGGTAACCGTATTTCGCAACATAAGTTGATAATAGCTCCGCAATTTTCATATCATCTTCTACAATCATAATTTTAACCATTCTTAAACTCCTTTTAATTCACAATCTCAAATATACTTACACAAAATAAATACTACCTCTTTTTATTTAATCCGTAAATTAAAAAAGATACTTTTAAACAAAAGTATCTTTTTTCTATTTTTTCTTATTTAATATGACATTCACTCAAAGTAAATACCAGGTTCTCCACATAATACATCCCTAGTTCCATCCGCGCTGTTTTCAGCGGATCCACAACTTGACAAACTTGTGAACTACCCACCACTTAGTATCTCTTACGAGCTTACTTGAAGTGGGGGCTTCTCGGTTCATCGTTACTTTTGATAGCTAACGAATTTGTCTTAAGACAGCCGAGCTAACTCCCTTGTTCCAAAGGTTATTTCTTACGGTTTATATCAATGCTAATAACCGCATGGCTTCCTTTTTGATATTGATAGCTGCGTTATAATCACGACTTATTGTTAGTCCACACGAACACTCATACGTGCGTTCAGATAATGACATTTCTTTTTTGTTTCCACAACGACTACACATCTTTGTAGAAGGAAACCATTTATCTATTTTCACAAGCTGTTTTCCTTGTTCTTGTAGCTTATATGCTAAAAATGTCGTGAACATCCTCCAACCGTTATCCGCTACACTCTTACCAAAGCGAAGTGCTCGTGACATTCCTTTCATATGTAAGTCTTCGATTGCTACAACGTCAAAATTCGTAGCCAATTCTTTCGACTTATGATGAAGGAAATTCTTACGTTGATTGGCGACCTTTTCATGCAACTTCGCTACACAGATGCGTTGTTTATTCCAACGCACTGAGCCTTGTACACGTCTTGCTAATACTCGTTGTGCCTTTGCTAATCGGTCC
>NZ_JAFEMR010000053.1:0-5417 GCF_016892495.1 Bacillus sp. RIT 809
GTAATTACCTCTGTTCAATATATTTTTTATGTATGTGATTCCTTTATTTTTATTCCATAAAGGCAGTTTAGAAAATAATGTTCCTTTTTCCATACCTCTTTATTTTTCTAGTACATCTGAACGAACTAGTTTTTAATCATCTGTTTTAATTACACCTGTTGAAATTGAACCTTTCTTCTGGCACCTGTCCATTTTTAATATTTAATGACAGGTTTTCTTTTTCAACAGAAGTGATTGAACTAGAAGAGTAAGATACTGTACTTACTTCTACTTTTAAAGAAAAAACTGGACTTACTAGAACAAGCACACGCTAAAGCTGCGGGAGTTATTTTTTCATTTGACCCATTTTATTTCTTCCTCTCTTTCATCATATCTACAAGATTACAAAAGATGAAATTATACTTATACTATTCACTTCAGATTAAAATATAATCACCCTCGATACAGTAATCTTATTATATATATCTTTCAATTTCCTTTCGTAAATGTTACAAAAGTCTTTCAACCGACTCATTTTTTTCTGATGTAACAGGAAGAGTAAACCAAAATTCACATCCCTGTTTCCCATCTTGGCGGTCCCGAACACCAATTTGTCCTTTATGCAGTTCAACTAGCGATTTTGCAATAGCTAAACCAAGCCCAGAACCTCCAGATTGTGAACTTCTTGATGGATCCGTTCTAAAAAAACGGTCAAATATACGCAATTGATCATCTGGAGAAATCCCTTCTCCTTCATCACACAAAGTGAATTGAACTTGCTGCTTCTGTTTATTTTCCTCTACAATTAATTCGATTGTTCCACATGTAGGAGAATGCCGAATCGCGTTATGCAACAAATTATTGATAACTCGTGCTATTTTACATGGCATAATCCAAATTCGTGGTAATGTCTCAGAAACATGCAATTGCAAATCAATCTCTTTATCTTGTAATAAGATATCATGTGAATCTATTACTTTTAATAGAATGCTATCTACATGTATTAAACTTGGATGAAAAACTTCTTGTCCAAGTTCTAACTTAGAAAGGTCAAATAAATCATTAATTAATCCACTTAATCGTTGTATATCATTTAGGATTGTCTTTAAATATTGTTGTTTCATATCAGGGTCTTCAATTAATCCATCTTGTAACGCTTCTACCATCAATTGTATGCTAGCCATAGGAGTTCGTAAGTCGTGGGAAATATTCGCAATCAGCTCTGTACGTGCTTTTTCTCCTTTTTCTAACTTAGCAAAGCTTTCGTCTAGTTTTTTGGCCATTTCTTGAAAAGCTTCTGCTAATTCTTTAAATTCTTCCGGTTCTTTTCCTATTATGTACATCGTTCCAAATTGTCTATCACTAAATTGTTTGGTTAAGGCAATTAAATTTTGAATAGATCTCATAATAGGGCGTGTCATTAACCAGTAAATAATCGTAGAAATAATCATTGCTACAATTACTATTACTATTAATAATCGTGTCTGTTCTGGTCTAAGTAGCATTTGCCTTTCACTGTACCATATGGAAATCACCATGATACCCGTGCTTAATAGATTCATCAATAACAGTTGATATCGTAACTTCATTTATCGTTTCCTCCATCTGGTTCAAAACAATAACCGATGCCCCAAACCGTATGAACCCAACGATTCTTTGTTGTATGTTTCTCCAATTTCTCACGTAAACGACTCATTAATACAGTTACTGCATTTGTGCAACCTTCATACTCAAATCCCCAAATTTGTTCAAGAAGTTGAGACCGTGAAAACACCTGTTTAGGATGTTTTGCCATGAGATAAAGCACCTCAAACTCTTTCACCGTTAGCTCTATTTCATATTGACAAACAAATACACGTCTTTTCGTTGGATCAATTTTCAAATCTAGAAACTCTATCATTCCTGATTCAGGCTCTATTCCTTGAGGTGTTACTTGATTTCCTCTTCTTAGTATAATTTGTACCCTTAATACTAATTCACGAGGCGAAAAGGGTTTTGTTACATAATCATCTGCCCCCATTGTTAATCCTAAAATCCGCTCCCTTTCTTCTCCTCTCGCGGTTAACATGATAATAGGTACATTGGAATGTTGGCGAATTTCCTCACATAGTTCCCAACCATCTTTTTCTGGCATCATCAAATCTAAAATAATTAGATCTGGTTGAAAATGTTGAAATATATTCCATCCTTCTGCTCCGTTCACAGCAGTGTATACCTCATACCCTTCCCTTTCTAAGTACCGTTTACATATCTCCCGTATATTATCTTCATCTTCTATAATTGCAATTCTTGTTTTCATACATTAAATCTCCTCTGTTCCTTCATCAATGGCGAATGATATAAAATCAATATTCGTAAGTTCATATTAGTTTATATACATTACATTTCCCTTTCAAAAATATAACAAAACCCTTTCACAAACATCATAAAAAGTTATCACTCAAGTAAAAAAGTTTCATTTTCTATAGCTGAGAAAAAGAAACTTTTCACTTTAAAGATATACATGCGATTTAACCTAAATGGGATTTAGAGCAACCTTCTTTTCCCTAAATTAATTTTTTATCTCCCGTTACATTATGAATCTAACTTTTTAAGTGACTTTTGAAAGGAGCCTCTTACTTCTATGCATAAAATATAACGTCTACTGCAACTAGGAGTTGTACTTCAAATTCAAGTTTCATTATCTCTATTAAATCCATTTTTCTTTGCCTGATCAAATCACTTCAGACCACCTATATTTCTACAATATAATCGTCTGATTTTTCATTTTCAGAGATTTATTTGCTAGTTATGATTACATGCTATTTGGACTAACATCACCAACTGAGTCACCGTTATAAATTGGGAAAAACAGAGTAACAGTAGTTCCTTTCCCAACTTGGCTTTTTATACTTATTTTCCCACCATGGCTTTCAATAATTCGATAACTCATCATAAGCCCAACACCCGTCCCTTTTTCTTTTGTACTATAAAAAGGTTCACCTAGTCTTTTAATTCTTTCTGAAGGAATACCTACTCCTTTATCTAAAATACAAACCTTAACCTCGGTACTATTATGTTTTTTCACATTAATGATGATTTCTTGACCATTTTGTATAGCCTCAATAGAATTTTGTAAAATACTATAGAAAACTTGTTTTAATTGAATTTCGCAACACTCAATCAATAAGTTTTCAACATCCATGTTCAATGCAATTCGAATATTTTTCATAATTGCTTGTGTACTTATTAAGTCGACTACATTATCTAATATAGTACAAAGGTTTTTCGGTTCAAATACTGCAACATTCGGTTTTGCAATAGATAAAAATTCTTGAATAACCTTTTCAATACTACTGATTTCAGAAAGTATTAGGCTTAAATAGTCTTTATCCTTCCCTACTTCCTGTTGCAATAATTGCATGAAGCCTTTAATCACTGTTAATGGGTTACGAACTTTATGAGCGACCCCAGCTGCCAATTGTCCTACTGCATTAAGGGTATCTGATTTCTTTAATAATTCCGTCGTTATTGTACGCTCTGTAATATCACGTACAATAATCATAATTTCATCCTCAAAAAGCGGTAAAAGTCTTGCTTCAAAATAATAAATTTCATCATCTAGTTGTAGAGAATAATCTATTAATACAGGAGCGGATGAAGTTTTTATTTGATTAATAGCCTTCTCAAATTGCTTTATGATAGGAACTGGTAATATCTCTTGGAATTTCTTCCCTATAAATTCTTCAATTGGAACATAAAATTTGGATACAGAATTAACTTTACAATCCTTAATGGTCCCATCAAGTTCTGACAAAAAATACAAATCAGGAATTGCTTTAAAAATTAATTCTAGTTCAGTCGAGGTTTGTTTAAGTTTCTCTTCCATCCTCTTACGCTTAGTAATATCAATTCCAATTGCTCCGAAACTCCATCCTAAAGTTGGAATACTATGTAATATATTGGACCACATAATAGTTTTTATCTCACCATTTTTACATGTGATATCCATCTCCCAATCTCTAAAATCGTGACCACTTTGCAACAAATCGTTACGATTAGGTCTATGAGGATGTAGCAATTTCATCGCTTTTGGATTGTTAATTATTTCATCTGCATTATATCCAGTTACTAATTCACATTCCCGATTCCACATAATAATATTTCCTTTTTCATCAATAGCATTAATCATAATCGGCATATTTTGTAATATACTGCCTAAACAATTTTCCTCATGATTTGTTATCGCATTCATTTGTGAATCTTTTTCATGAATTTTTTTAAGGTGTAATTGTTGTGTTGCCATCTCTTCAATTAGATTTGCAATGCATTTAAAATGTGTTATATGAGAATCCGCAATAACCTCTTTATTACTACTTGTTCCTATAACAAAGGTTGCTATATGCTCCTGCTCAATAATGATCGGAATATGCATTTCTTGGGACGATTGGATTTTTGGATTATGAAAAAAAGGGTCACCTTTGGAAAATATAACATTTTGATTATTATCAAGGAGACAGAATGGAACTTTAGTTAAATTATAAAATTGCTCTGTTATATTCTTAAACTCGTTTATATTTATAAGATCTTTAAGTGTGTATTTCATTATTTAACCCATCTCCTTTATATTTACTATATCTTTAAGACTCCCAATATAAATTTTCCAACTAGAAACAATAAACAATTCCCTATTACAATGATGGATTCGTTCTGAAATACCCTAGGATCAACCGCATACTTGTATAGAGTAATAATACAAAGGTTTAAACTATAAAAAGGGCCGCAAAGCTTTCTTAAAAAAACGCTATGCGGGCTTATGTTTTCTTGTTTCACCTAAATAAAAATCAATTGTATTTCTTTCTGAATCAACGGCACGCTATAAGTAAATCTATTATCTTCTTACTTTTATATAAACTATTTAATTCTAAATCATACTGATAAACCTAGTTTATAATCATTGTACAAACAAAAAACAATCTATATTTCCCTATTATCTTTACTAATTTTAATATTTACAAACTAAGCAATTACAACGTTTCATCATCCCTATCAAATCTCGAAATCTTATGTTGTATCATATCTGCCATCTTAAAATGAGCATAATTTTTTGATTAATAATGTTTTCATTTAAATGCTATTGGTTTATTCATACTATTTCCCTTTATGTTTAGATTCATAACATGAGTATGTCCAAGTTTGATAATACATTTTTATTCACCAAAATTTTTTGTCCCCTCCTAAAGACATTTTTTCATGCTCTCCTCCGTAATATAAGTCTATTTTGATAACAAAAATAGCTTTTGTAACTTTTGTAACTGATTTTGTAATTAATGAAACCAGACATAAACCAAACGAAAACCAAACATAAACCAAATATAAACCAAATATAAACCAAATATAAACCAAATATAAACCAAATATAAACCAAATATAAACCAAATATAAACCAAACGTAGAAC
>NZ_JAFEMR010000054.1:0-5198 GCF_016892495.1 Bacillus sp. RIT 809
CATTTCTTTTGTCGCTTTCTGCGTTGTTGCTATCGGCGACTTGTTCTATATTACACCTCTATACGCTAATCGTCAACACCTTTTTATAAAGATATTTAATTTAATACCTTCGTACTCTTTTAGCTCTAGATACGGACCTATAAAGATTCCATTTAAATAGAAACCCTCGTCTACTTTTCTTTACTAATCTATTCTTCTACATACTTTTCAATTTAGACACTTCTCTATTACAAAGGACTTACTTCCCCCATCTTACCGAACTCATACGATTGATTCTTTTCAGCTAAACTAGCAACCTTATTTTAACAATTAATAGTATATAATTAGAAAGTTGCTTTATTTTTTATTACCGCTCCCTATTCCCCTTTGTTTATCAAATTGTAATATCAATAACATTCTATTAGAAACAGGTGACGATATGAAAGATATACGTATTCTTATAGCAGATGACGATAAAGAAATTCGAGACTTATTAAAAAGATATTTAGAGCGAGAATTATATATGGTAGATACTGCAATTAATGGCGAAGAAGCGTTGTGCTTATTTAACCAAAATAACTACAACCTCGTTATATTAGATCTTATGATGCCGAAAGTAGATGGTATCGAAGTGTGCAGAAAACTTAGAGATACAACTAACATTCCTATATTAATGCTAACTGCTAAAGATCACGAAGTTGATAAAATTCTGGGCTTAAGCATAGGTGCTGATGATTATATTACGAAACCTTTCAGTATTCACGAAGTGGTTGCAAGAGTAAAAGCTCTTATGCGACGTTTTTTAGTTCTTGGAAGTAATACTAACGGTACAAGAGAAAACAGCTTTAACATTTAAAGGACTAACTATCGATTTTAAAAAATACACAGTCCATACGAACGGAAAAGAAATCAACTTAACTGGAAAAGAACTTGAACTATTAAAATTCTTCGCTTCAAACCCAGAGCAAGTATTTACAAAAACACAACTCTTTCGAAATGTATGGGACGATAATTATATAGAAGATGATAATACCGTTATGGTGCATATTAGAAAGCTTAACTGCAAGAGAGAACTTATTAATTAATGCAAAGATAATTGGAGTTCACAAAAGGACTGCAATTGAAGAAGCATTAGAAATTGTAGGCTTGCAGCACGAAACAAAAAAATAGTAGGAAAATACTCTTTAGGAATGAAGCAACGCTTAGGAATTGCACGTGCTCTTCTCCATTATCCTGAACTACTCATACTAGATGAACCAACTAACGGACTAGATCCAATCGGTATTAAAGAAATGCGAAAACTCATTAAATCTTTAGCTCAAGAAAGAAATATAACGATACTCATTTCTAGTCATATATTAGCTGAGGTGGAACAACTAGTTGATCGTATGGGAATTATTCATGAAGGAAGGTTATTAGAAGAAGTTTCTCTTGATACACTGCGTAAAGCCAATCGTAAGTACATAGAATTCCAAGTAAATAATGATAATAAAGCTGCGATGCTATTAGAAAATCATTTTCAAATTTTTGATTATGAGGTACATGATGAAGGAAATATTCGCGTTTATTCTCACTTTGGACAGCAAGGACACATTAATAGAACGTTGGTTCGTAACGATATTGAAGTATTAAAAATTGTGATGAGCGAAGATAGACTAGAAGATTATTTCACCAAACTAGTTGGGGGTGACACAATTGGTTAATCTGCTTTATACAGAACTATTAAAATTGAAACGATCCAATATGTTTTTGATTAGTATTATCGGAGCAGGTGTCGCGCCATTTTTAGTGGTTGTAGCTTCTTATATACACATGAAGACAAAGCAGCCTACTCCAACTATTTTATTTGGTCAACTGTTCACTGAAGTTAACCTATACACTACTTTAATTATAGGATTCCCCTTATATGGAGTTGTAATCGCTTATCTATTTACCCGTGAATACACGGAAGATACATTAAAAAACTTGCTAACTATCCCAGTATCACGTATTAGCTTTATTATAAGTAAGTTTATCCTTCTATTCCTTTGGATCATGATGCTAACTTTAGTTGCTTGGGCGCTAACTTTATTATTAGGGCTAATAGGTAGCTTCCCTGGGTTTAGTATCACCTTACTTTTAGGCTCTCTCATAAAATTTTTAATATGTGGTGGACTTCTCTTTCTTTTGTCTTCACCTATTGTACTACTAACCCTTGTAATGAAGACCTATGTACCGCCTATTATATTAACAATCATTATTACAATGACTAACCTTATGATCGTAAATTCAAAACATAAAGACCTATTCCCATGGACCGCTACTCTAGATATAGCAAATAACGAATTACAACCGACTTATCCACCAGAGTATTCTTATATCATCATTGCAGTAACAGCTATTTTCGGATTTATTACAACACTATTCTATTTTAAAAGAGTAGATATTCATTAATTTATAGGAGTGAAACTATGAGCGATCTTATCATTGCCTTCATACTTGGCATTGTAGAAGGGTTAGCTGAATTTTTACCCATCTCTTCTACTGGCCATCTTATATTAGTCGGACATTTGTTAGGTTTTGAAGGAGAAAGGGCAAAAACATTTGAAATTGTCATACAGTTAGGGGCAATTTTAGCTATCGCGATTTTATATCATAAACGTCTTGTTTCTTTATGTAATATTAAACCCCTTCTTCGGAAAGAGAAAAAATTCAATGCATTACATGTTTTTCTTGGTGTATTCCCAGCAGTAGTTGTTGGCTTATTATTACATGATGTTATTAAAACATACTTATTCCAGCCGTATACTGTCGTAATCGGACTTGTAGCAGGAGCATTTCTTATGATTTTTGCAGAAGTAAAAAAGGCAGAGGCAATCGCTTTTTCACTAGATGATTTAACATACCGTCAAGCATTAACAATTGGATTATTTCAATGCTTAGCAGTATATCCTGGCTTCTCAAGGGCTGGCTCTACTATTTCTGGAGGTCTATTAGCGAAAGCAAATTATAAGACTGCATCTGAGTTCTCTTTTCTCATTGCTCTTCCTGTAATGGTTGGAGCTACAGGCTTAGACTTATTAAAAAGTTGGAAGTATTTAAGTGTGGATGATCTTCCTATGTTTGCTATAGGATTCATTACCTCTTTTATAGTAGCAATGCTAGCGGTAGTAACTTTCCTGAAGCTTTTAGAAAAGATAGGTTTAAAACCTTTTGCATATTATCGTATTTTGTTAGCCATCTTATTTACACTTTTCGTATTGCTATAGCTTCATATAAGCCACATATTATTAAACCGATATTCAAGGAATATCGGTTTTTATCTATTTCACCTCTAGTATTACTCACTTCAATATGGCATAGTGGTAATACACCACCATTAATAATCCGAATATTCTTTGAACTAATCATTAAAATATGTAAGATCAAAAGCTATACTTGAAATCCGAACCTAGTAATAGCATTTCTTCTTTAAACACATATACTGAATTAAAAATAAACACCTCAATTGATTGAATATGCCCATTACACCACTATAGAACGAACGTTCCATACCACTACTTCCTTGTATTTAAGTAATCGTACTATAGTTTTCCCACTTGCACTTATCTTCTCTACGAAAGACTCCCAATTATAAGATTTAAGTAGGTTTCATCCTATGTCTATATACAAACAACTGCAAGGTTTAACGTTAGAAAAACAAATCGGATTGCTAACAAATCATTTAGTTTCATTTAATAGTATTAACGGTACCGATGGCGAGGTCAGTATTATAGATGAACTATATAGTATTTTCAAAAGCACCCTGAACACCTATGGATTCAACATGTACCTCATAATCCAATAGGTAGAAAAAATGTATTTGCATTTGTAAAAGAAAAAACGCTTCCCCCTCTACTATCATTTATCATTCACACTTAAATATAGTCGGCATTGAAGAATTCGGATCGTTAAAAGAACATGCTTTCTCTCCTGAAACACTCGAACAATATTTTCAAACCGATGCAAAACCTGGAGAGTGGCTGTTCGGCCGTGGTTCTCTTGATATGAAAGGTGGTGCTGCCATTCATCTAGCCAATATACTATACTTCTCAGAACATGTGCATTTACTCGAAGGAAATCTACTACTCTTATTCAATGGAGATGAAGAAGGAGAACATCGTGGGATTATCTCTGCCTTAACCGAATTCGAAAGACTGAAGTAAGAAAAACAATTACAGTATCGTTTGGCTATTAACAATGATTTTATAACACCTTTATATGATGGAGATACTCAGCGGTACATTTATACAGGAACTGCAGGTAAACTTCTTCCTCGTTTCTATATTTACGGAAGAGAAGTACACGTAGGCGATACATTGTCTGGCATTGATCCTAATTTTATTGCAACCCAAATCACAAATAGACTACATAACAACTATATCCATTACCATATGAAACAATCCGCAAATTAAAAATCCCGTCTATTACTATGGGCGTCTACGGGAAAAATGGCCATAAATGGACAGAACGGGTTTATAAACCATATTCATTCAGCTATTACTTTTATTGATCCGTAATACAGCAATACAAATTTTAAATGACTACAAAACTATTACAAATAAGCAAATTGCCCAGGGCTTATAAAGAAAATGAACTTTAACTAAAGTGAGGTAAATATACAAATGAATCCATTAGCGCAAACATATTGGGATACTTATTGGGGGAACAATGAAAAACCGAAATCCGTTACAGCTTGGCAATTTGGTGATTCTCCTGATTATCTCGCTCAATTAGTCATTGATGGTGTAAAAACAGCAACATGCTCCAGCCATATTTTTTATGAATTAGAAAATGAACCGCTGCCGACAACTAAAGATTATAGTATTATACTCAATAGTCAGGATGAACCTGTAGCAATTATCAAGACAATAGAAGTAACTGTAACACCAATGAATGAAGTAACCGAAGAATTTGCTATAGCTGAAGGTGAAGGCGATCTTACTTATAATTACTGGAGAGACACCCATATACAGTTCTTTACAAAGGAACTATATGAGCTTGGCCTTGGCTTTTCTGAAGATATACTACTCGTTTGTGAACGTTTTGAGCTTATCGATATAAAAAATAAAGTGAAACTATAATAAATAGAAGTAATACCCTTACTTTTACGCAAATAAGCTTGTTATCAATAGGTTTCTTGAACCATAGATAACAAGCTTATTTCATTAAACACAAAAAAGACGAGTCATTCTGACTCG
>NZ_JAFEMR010000055.1:0-4730 GCF_016892495.1 Bacillus sp. RIT 809
CAGTAGGTGTTGTAAAAGTTGGACGGCCGCCTTATTAAATCGTTGATTCAGTCCCTCAGGACTGATAAGTACTGCTGTTGATGCTTCTAAACAGCTAGATAACTGAGCTAAAGAAGTCATAGCTATATTTTGGCTCACCCATACACATAAAGCTACTAAATCTTTTGCTTGGTACTTACTGGTTCGTTATACAAAACCAACATCTCTAGCAAGATCCCGTAAGGTATTTGGAGATAAAAAACTTTGAATCTCTTGAGCAAGTAGTTGTAATTCGTCAGACACAGAAACAGACATAAAAAACGCCATCCTTTCCTATGATTCTACAGAAAAAATAGCGTATTTTTTCATTTTAGGGGCATTTCTTTTTATTAGCTTGATACCGAGGTGACGATACCCCTTTATTGCTTTTCAGACTTCGCTTGTTCTAAAATGTATGCTTCTTCTTGTTCCGGTGTCGCTAATTCGTATGCTTTACCAGTGCTGTTATTGTCCCATTCCCATAATAAATTATGCTCCTCAACCGATTGAGAGAAATCGCCTTCATACCAACGAACCAAAATCTTGAGGTACTGTTCTTTATGTTGTAAGGTTCCACTATTACTTTCATCAATCGCTCGACGTACTTTTTCGATGTTTTCTGGAGTCATTTTGATAAATCCTTGCTTTTCGTGAGATAATACTTTTTGATGAGTCATTTTGTGCATTGCATTGATTATATGACGATCAGAGTTGAGGTCAAGTATTACCTCTTCCCCTTTAATTCCCTCAGTCTGCTTTTCCTTAACGTCTGAACCTGCATACGTACCGACTTTGTAACCAGTAAAAATACCAACTGCTATAGCAATAACTAAGGTTGATGTGATTTTAATCCACTTTTTCAAACCTCTTCCCCCCTCTTTTATTGAAGTGTACCATAAAAGAAGAACTGTATACCCATATCTATCTGTGAGGTCTACATAACGCATCATTATCAGTAGTCAATGATGCATGAAATTTTCGTTCTGGGGGTAATTAAAAATATTAGCTTGATAGCGATGCGGCTATACCCCTAGCTGATCTTTTATCTTCTGATTGTTGCTGTCATGACTACTGGAGGGCCGACTGTTCCATACTTCATAATTTGATTTATAGACTGTAAATGTTGAATGCCTTCTTCTTCATTTCGATTCCCCGGAATAATAACAGATGAACAATACAACGGTTTAATTTCATCAGTATATGGAGATTCCTCAGATAAATAAAATTGCGCTACCAACACATTTATAAAGCCAATCCGTTAGGGGGGAAATCTTAATATACATTCAGCCGACTTTAATAGTCAGCTGAATGTATGTTAGTTATAATATTTATCAAGAATTTCATGAATTTCTTTCTTATTTTCATTCAATTTTTTCTGCACATTAAATAACTCGTCACTTGATTTGACAAAATTTTCTTTATCATTAGGTGAAATTTTATCATTTGTTTCAATGGCTTCTTCTAATATGGTGATACTCTCAATTATTTTATTCTTCAATTTTTTTGTATCACTATATTTTGGGTCATACTTAGAAAGTGTCAAACTGCTATCTTTGAGTCGACTTTCAATATCATCTTTATTGCATGTGAAGTTTTTTTCTGTTGTTCCAAGAAAAATACAACTTTCTACTTCGTTACGAATAGGGAAGAATGTTTTATCCAATTCATCTCGGAATGCCCACATTTCTTCACTTTTTCCACTATCATAAAAAGCATAAACTACGACAGCAATCAAAGAGATTATAAAGGTAAGTATGATACCTATAACAATATTTTTTTTTGACTTAAACAAAACTTTATCCTCCTTAGTTCTTCTCGGATGTTCTCTACAGAGAAATAATTATATCACTTTTTAGTAGAACCATACTTAAAATCTATTGAATTTGCTGTTTCAGAAGTCATAAAAATTATAACTGGGGTAGCATCACATCGCCATCAAGCGGAAATTTTATAGTACCCCCAGAACGTAATTTTGTGCTAACTTGTAACAAAAAAACTCATTTTTTCGTTTTGGGGTAATTCTAAATTTTTAAGTTGATGGGCATGCGGCTGTACCCCTATTCCCTACAGTTTTTAAAATTTACTCTTCATTTTCAACCACTATTCTGATTGAGCCAAAGGCTTTCTGACTCTCATGGTTATCTTTGCTAACTTCATTTGGAAATGGTAAAGCAATTAATTGAAAATTACTTTCCTGTTCAGTTTTTGGTAAAGTGAGATTAAAAATTTGTCTAGTTTCAGGTGCAACAGTAGTATAAATAACTTTTTTATTATCTTGTATTTCGATCTGTTCCCAATCTCTGAAAGCTACTATTACGTATTTCATATCTTTATTTGTTTCATTTCCATTAGATATGCTAAGTTCTTTTCCTTCAGTTTCAGAAAAAACAGCTTGGAGTTTTTCTTCATTTTTAGTAATAAATAATGGTTCATTAAGACCATCTTTTAAAATAGTTTTAGGTTGTATCATTTCCATTTCTTCAATTTCTTCTTTTTTATTATTCTTATTAATTGAGTATCTCATACTTAGAACTTCCTCTAATATTGATGCCTTCTTCATATCGTTATCTTTTAATTTATACTCAGGCTTTTTTACTAATAAAAATGTTAATTCTTTCGCATTAGGAGAGATGTTTAAAGAGATTTCAGTATTTATTGAACTATTCGGTTTCATATCAAAAATATACTTTGATGTTTCGTCTTCTTTTATTTTAAAAGACTTTTGTTGATAATCCTCCAAAATTATCAATCCGTATTTTCGTTCTTCATCAATATTATGATTTAACGACAAAGATACGTTTACTTTGCTATCATTACTATCAATAGAACTACCATTATCTATATGGTTACCATGCTCATCTTTTAAACCATAAGAGATTGTATCAGGTTGTTGGTCCCTATCTTCGCCTTTTTTGATAATTTCATTGGAATCTATATTAGATAAATTTTGCCTTTGTGTAAGTGGTTTATTGAAAATAAAATAAATTGTAGTTAATGAAACAAGTAAAATTCCAATAGCTATGTAAATTTTTTTCATCACGAACCTCACTATATATATATTTGATTACAATTGAAAAAAAAGATATGCAAGAAGCATATCTTTTTTTTCTTACCAATAAGCTCTCGTTTCATGATTGACATCGTTGTATCCACTTAATTTATAAGTATGATTACCAATCGCATAATCACTTCCATAATAAGTAGATGTGTTTGTTGCTGTAGCTTCTACATAACTAGATCTATTTTTACTATCAGATCTTGTATTGATTACAGTACCATCTTTTTTAACTGCTCTACATTTTGCATAAATATAATCTTCTGTTGTAGTTGATTTAGATCTAGCAATTGCATATGGATTCCCCAAAAATTGCGTATAAACATTTACAGTAGAAGAATTGCTAGGAGCAGCTAAAGTATTTAATCCAGGGTTGTTAGACGATTTTAATCCTTGAACAGTATCACTATCTACCAGTACAGGTTGCGTATCCTTGTTAAGTTCTTCTGCGCTTGCATTAAAAGTAACTCCAAAACATACAACTGATAAACCTAAAGCCGCAGTAATCAATGGTTTTTTAAAATTCATAATTTACCTTTTACCAGAATTTTCTAAAATCTATCTTGCATTTACTAGTTTATATGTAACCTCAGGATATATCAACCATATATTTCTTTTTTTAAAAATATTTTCCTTACCCCTAAGTGTTAGTGCATTGTCTGGGATGAATCGAAGGGCTAAACCCTTGTGATATCAATTACGAATTGTTAAACATTACATATTACCACTAGAATCGCAACAACTCCAAAAAGCGAACCAAAAGGTACATTTTTTATTAGAAGTTTACTTTCAATGACAGCGCTATTTCTATATAAAATGAGAAGAAAGAAACAAACATACCAAACTAGAAAATACCCTGTAATATCAATGATTTCAAGGTTTTTCATATTTATCGCTTTAGTAAGTACAAAATTAATAAAAAAACTACTAATTAAGTTTGATCGCTTTTAACACGAAAGAATTTTTCTTATATTACAAACTAAAAGTCCTATATATGAAGAATTCTTTTTATATTTTCATTTATGAAATCTTACAACACTGTCATCTTTATGTAAGGTTATTAGATAGTTCATTTATTATTTCAATGTGATAATAAAAATATAAGTAATACACACATAAAAAAATATATTATACAGAGGTAACCATACGATGATTTTAAAACTAACATTTATACTTTTTGGAGTATTCTTAGTATTATGGGGTATATATAGTACGAAAACATATGAATCATTTTTAGACAAACTCACTGGAATAGGACAGTTATTAGGTGGAATCACATGCATAATTGCTGGGATTTTATCATTTATAATTAAATAATTTATAAATGAGTAGCTCAAACCTTACTAACCTATAAATCACTTATTTTCTATCAAACAATCCTTACATACGGAGGTTTTAAAATGAAAAAATATATTTTAACTTTAATACCATTTATCCTAGGGATAGGGTGTGTAGTTAGCTTTAATACGATCGGATCTAAAGTTGCATCCGATGGTACCCTTGTGGAACCATTCTATTTACTACCAATGGGTTATTCATTTTTAGCTATCGGCATAATTAGTCTTTTTGTAAGTAAAATTAAAAAAGTTAATAAATAGATTAAAAAAAAGAGCCTTAATAAGGCTCTTTTTTTTAATCTCGTGAAAAGTTATTTGTT
>NZ_JAFEMR010000056.1:0-2426 GCF_016892495.1 Bacillus sp. RIT 809
ATTGTGATTGGACAAGCTGCTGTTCAAGCAGGGATTGTGAGTAATATCATGATTATTATTGTTGCTATTACAACTATAGCTTCTTCTATTGTTCCTAATTTTGAAATGGGTTTGGCAATAAGATTACTGCGTTTTCCTATGATGTTATTAGCTGCTTTATTTGGAATTGTAGGAATTATTATCGGCTGGATGACTATAATTGCACATCTTATAAGTTTAGAGTCTTTAGGTACTCCTTATGGTAGTCCTTTGTCACCTTTTCGAATATCAGGTATGAAGGACACGTTCGTTCGCTTTCCTTTGTGGTCAATGAAGAGAAAATCTAAAAATATTACGAAGAATCACAAAGAAACCAATCCTGATAAAGGGTGAAAATATGAAAAAATATGCATATAATGACATCACTGTCATGCAATACATCTTTATTATTAATGCCTCACAAGTAGGAACTGGAATTCTGTCCCTTCCAAGGGTACTTGCAGAAAAAGCTGGAACAGATAGCTGGATAGCACTATTTATTGGTTGGTTTTGCGCTATGACTGCCAGTATTTTGCTAATTCAAACAGCCAAACACTATCCAAATGATACCTTATATGAAATTCTTATTCGATTGTTTGGGAAAATCATTGGTACCATGGTAATTATTCTTTATATGATATATTTTGCTTTTTACGCATGGACAGTTCTAATTAATGGCATGCTTTATATTAAGGGCTGGCTTCTTCCAAAAACACCCGACTATATTATTTTGTTTCTATTCTCTATTCCAACCTTTTTGGTTGCACGCAATGGTGTTCGGATAATAGGTCGATACTGCGAATTATGCTTTTATATGACAATGTGGATTCCATTTTTTTTCTTCATACCATTAAAAGATAGCAATTGGTTACACTTTCTTCCAGTATTAAAGGAGGGTTGGAAACCTGTCTTTTCGGCTGTTCCGTCTACTATCTTTTCCTTTATAGGATTTGAAATTGCATTTTTTCTTTATCCTTTTTTGCAAAAAAAGCAATATGCAACGCAAGGAATTATTATAGCAAATACCTTAACATTTATATTTTATCTATTTACTATTCTTATCTGCTTTTCGTACTTCAGTCCAGATGCAATTTTAGAGTTTAATCAACCTGTACTAAACTTGCTTAAAGTTATTGAATTTCGTTTTTTAGAACGGTTTGATATGATTTTATTGGCTATTTATCTAATTGTCGTCTCTACTGCATGGATTCCTTGTGTATACGGTGCTGTATTTTGTTCTAGTCAACTAATTGGAAAACAAGATCATACTCTTCATGTAGCTATTTTATTATTGGCAGTAATTATAGTAACGTTTTGGATCCATCCCTCATGGAATGAATCTGAACTATTTCAAAAGCTTACATCGAAAGCTGGACTTGTATTAGCTTTCTTATTCCCTGTATTTTTATGGATATATAACTTAATCCACAAAAAATACTTTCGGAGGGAAGCACATTGAAGCAGAAAATATTATGCAGTGTTTTAATTCCGCTAATATTGCTCACTGGGTGTTTAGACCAAATGAATGTAGAAGATGTTACACTCACGCTTATACTGGGTTTAGATTTGGACGAAAATGATAATTTGAAAGTATACTTATCCAGTCCTGTTTTCAATAAAGAAGCCAAGATTAAAGAGGAACAATATGGTGTGAAATCTGTTACAGTGCGAAACTCTCGTGAAAAATTCGACACCATGGCTATGGCTTTGACATCGGGAAGCAAGACACAACTTATTTTGATTGGTAAGCGACTTTTAAAACAAAAGAAGTGGGCGGATTATTTAGATCCTTTTTATCGAGATCCCAAAAATACGGTTACTACAAGAATTGTTGCTGTGGATGGACCTGTTTCAGACATAATTTATTATGCTCCCAAAAATAAACCACGTCTTCCTATATATTTGGCAAAATTAATTGAGACTGCACATAGAAGAAATATTACTGTAAAAACTACTCTTCAAGATTTTCATAACCAAACAAAAGAAAAAGGAATGACGGCGAGTGTTAGCGCACTTAAAAAGAATAACAATATAAAGTTGATAGGTTCAGCATTACTTGATGAACAGAATAGATATAAGCTAACTATTACACCAAAAGAAAATTTATTATTAAGTATCTTACAGAATCACATACAGGGAGAATTTCCATTTACTATTGCCGTACCGCTACAATCTGAAAGCAAAGAAAAACATTGGTTAAGCTTTAATACTCAAAGTACCAAAGTAAAAACAAACGTACAATACAAAAATCATTTTATGTTTAATATAAATGTACATATGAGAATTTCAATTTCAGAACGACTGTTTCCTTTTAATGTTAGGAATGATGGAGAAAGATTAGAAAGAAGCATTGAAAAACAGTTAAAAAGTGATTTAGAACGTTTAATAAAGAAAATACAAAAAGCAGA
>NZ_JAFEMR010000057.1:0-2339 GCF_016892495.1 Bacillus sp. RIT 809
TGAGTCAGAATGACTCATCTTTTTTGTGTTTAATGAAATAAGATTGTTATCTATGGTTCAAGAAACCTATTGATAACAAGCTTATTTGTTTAAAGGTAAGTGTATTTATATAGGCTTCACTTTGTTTCTTACATCGATAAGCTCAAAACGTTCATGAGCAAGTAGCATAGTGTTTATTTGTAATAGCTTTGTAGTTATTTGAAATCCACGGATCAATGAAGATAATAAACTGAATAAATATGGCTTTTAAACAAGTTCACTCCATTTATGAGGATCTTTTTCTTAGACATCTTTAATGACGGGATGTTTAATCTCTGAATTGTTTCGTATGATAATGGCTTTAATTCGTGAATAGCAAAGAAGCTACCACATGTTAAATTGAAGTGAACCCGAATAGTGGTACATGAAAAAGTTTGAAGAAAAAAGTTCATTGTAACAGGCTATTTATTTCATTTATCCCGCTATTCGCCGGGCAGTAAAACTCCCACCTCAAAATTCAGCTGGAGCAAAGAAGTTAGGTGGGAGCCCTGCTGCCCGTAAACCCCCACTGATTAAAGTTTCACTTTATTTGTTTTAAATAGTTATATGGTGAAAGTGGTGGAGTTAAAAAGATAATAGCGCGTGTTCTTTTTTCTGAATCTGGCTTTTTGAAGAGCGGCGATAATTTCAAAATATAGTTCTTGAAAGTCTTATGTAGTACTTTCGCATATAACATTTTGGATAAAGATGTGTGGATTAATGTTTAGACTCTATAATCTTCTTTGTAGTTTGTTACACGAAATTCCCAAGGAAATCTCTGGGGCGGGAAGATCAGTTGTGAGTAGTAATATTGGAACTGCTCTTGTACATAGTGTTCAGCTTTTTTATAAGTTCTACTTGTTTCCTCTAGTAGTTGGATAAGAATCTTTTTTTGTGTAGCCTTATAAATAAGATAACTAAAGTATAGTTGGCCACTGGTTGCTATTTGAACAGCATATTTGTCTTTATTATCACGTTGATATAAATAAGTTGGAGGAAGAATGGGCTCATCGGGAATAAATGCAGGTAGTTATATACTCTATTTGTAATTTGGTTGGAAATAATGAAACTATATGCTTTGTTAGCAATGCTATTTGCTCTTCTAACGGAAAAGCTTACTGTTTTCTGTATATAGATATAGGATACAACTCTTTAAATTTTATAATTTTGGAGCTTTTATATAGAAGATAAGTGTAAGTGAAAAATTATAGTGTGATTACTTAAATGCAAGGAAGTAGTGGTGTATAACAAGAGGTAGGAACGTTTGTTCTTGAATGGTGTAATGGGCATACTCAATCAATTGAGGTGCTTATTTTCTATTGGACATATGTGTTTAAAGAAGAGTTATCATACTAGGTTTGGATTTCTAGTATAGCTTGTAACTTTACATACTTTAGTGAAGTGGTTCTTCAGTAAAGTATATTTGATTATTAATATTGGATTTATTGAAACTCCCACTGCTAAAGGGGCAACCTGATTAACATTAGTGTGATTCTTGCTATCAAAGGCGAAGTCCGTTTTTGGTATCGCTGACGTGCAAGATTGTAGTGTGCCATCACTACTCTCACTATAGACCGTATAGGTTTGTGAGCCACGGTGCTATGACAGCTGCATGTTCATATGTTTTAGTGTCTTGTTCTTGTCTATAGTTGACGTGTATCAAAATAATGAGTGTTTTTCTATGAAAGTATCGTGAAATCTGTAAACGAACCAATTATTCTATTTCCAACTGGTTTTATGAAATAATCTACGAATGGTCCTTTACTCATCATAATTTTTAATATTAATTGAATCTAGTCTATAGTCGGTTCATTCTATTATGAATGGTTCAGGAGAGTGAAGAAGAGTGTGTGCACTGTTAGAAAGAGATATTGTAATTAAGATAAGGAGAGTAAATGAAGTTGCTAGAAAAGAATTTCTTGTGGAACCCAGTAATGTACGGAGGATAATCCTCTTGAAATAGAGAGGTTTGTTAGGGGAGATTAGTAGATAGAGGTAGACAATGATTGCTATTTAGTAAAGTCTTCGTGGATTCTTATGTAACCTTTACTAATCGGGAATTTATGGATTGTCAGGCTCACTACTAACTTCTTTGCTTCAGCCGAACTTTGAGGTGGGAGTCTTACTGTCCGCAAATAGCGGGATAAAGTGGTGTGAACATATTAAATTAAATATCTTTATAAAAAGGTATTGACGATTAGCCTATAGAGGTGTAGTATAGAACAAGTCGCCGAGAGCAACAACGCAGAAAGCGACAAAAGAAATAAAAAAACTTGGTTGACATTGAAATATGAAAATGTTAACATAAGGGAGTCGCAAAT
>NZ_JAFEMR010000058.1:0-2288 GCF_016892495.1 Bacillus sp. RIT 809
AGGTTAAGCTGAAGAGGCGGAGCCGCAGCGAAAGCGAGTCTGAATAGGGCGTTTAGTACGTGGTCGTAGACCCGAAACCAGGTGATCTACCCATGTCCAGGGTGAAGTTCAGGTAACACTGAATGGAGGCCCGAACCCACGCACGTTGAAAAGTGCGGGGATGAGGTGTGGGTAGCGGAGAAATTCCAATCGAACCTGGAGATAGCTGGTTCTCCCCGAAATAGCTTTAGGGCTAGCCTTAAGTGTAAGAGTCTTGGAGGTAGAGCACTGATTGAACTAGGGGTCCTCATCGGATTACCGAATTCAGTCAAACTCCGAATGCCAATGACTTATCCTTAGGAGTCAGACTGCGAGTGATAAGATCCGTAGTCAAGAGGGAAACAGCCCAGATCGCCAGCTAAGGTCCCAAAGTGTGTATTAAGTGGAAAAGGATGTGGAGTTGCTTAGACAACTAGGATGTTGGCTCAGAAGCAGCCACCATTTAAAGAGTGCGTAATAGCTCACTAGTCGAGTGACTCTGCGCCGAAAATGTACCGGGGCTAAATACACCACCGAAGCTGCGAATTGATACCAATGGTATCAGTGGTAGGGGAGCGTTCTAAGTGCAGTGAAGTCAGACCGGAAGGACTGGTGGAGCGCTTAGAAGTGAGAATGCCGGTATGAGTAGCGAAAGACGGGTGAGAATCCCGTCCACCGAATGCCTAAGGTTTCCTGAGGAAGGCTCGTCCGCTCAGGGTTAGTCAGGACCTAAGCCGAGGCCGACAGGCGTAGGCGATGGACAACAGGTTGATATTCCTGTACCACCTCTTTATCGTTTGAGCAATGGAGGGACGCAGAAGGATAGAAGAAGCGTGCGATTGGTTGTGCACGTCCAAGCAGTTAGGCTGATAAGTAGGCAAATCCGCTTATCGTGAAGGCTGAGCTGTGATGGGGAAGCTCCTTATGGAGCGAAGTCTTTGATTCCCCGCTGCCAAGAAAAGCTTCTAGCGAGATAAAAGGTGCCTGTACCGCAAACCGACACAGGTAGGCGAGGAGAGAATCCTAAGGTGTGCGAGAGAACTCTGGTTAAGGAACTCGGCAAAATGACCCCGTAACTTCGGGAGAAGGGGTGCTTTCTTAACGGAAAGCCGCAGTGAATAGGCCCAAGCGACTGTTTAGCAAAAACACAGGTCTCTGCGAAGCCGTAAGGCGAAGTATAGGGGCTGACACCTGCCCGGTGCTGGAAGGTTAAGGAGAGGGGTTAGCGTAAGCGAAGCTCTGAACTGAAGCCCCAGTAAACGGCGGCCGTAACTATAACGGTCCTAAGGTAGCGAAATTCCTTGTCGGGTAAGTTCCGACCCGCACGAAAGGTGTAACGATTTGGGCACTGTCTCAACCAGAGACTCGGTGAAATTATAGTACCTGTGAAGATGCAGGTTACCCGCGACAGGACGGAAAGACCCCGTGGAGCTTTACTGTAGCCTGATATTGAATTTTGGTACAGTTTGTACAGGATAGGCGGGAGCCATTGAAACCGGAGCGCTAGCTTCGGTGGAGGCGCTGGTGGGATACCGCCCTGACTGTATTGAAATTCTAACCTACGGGTCTTATCGACCCGGGAGACAGTGTCAGGTGGGCAGTTTGACTGGGGCGGTCGCCTCCTAAAGTGTAACGGAGGCGCCCAAAGGTTCCCTCAGAATGGTTGGAAATCATTCGTAGAGTGCAAAGGCATAAGGGAGCTTGACTGCGAGACCTACAAGTCGAGCAGGGACGAAAGTCGGGCTTAGTGATCCGGTGGTTCCGCATGGAAGGGCCATCGCTCAACGGATAAAAGCTACCCCGGGGATAACAGGCTTATCTCCCCCAAGAGTCCACATCGACGGGGAGGTTTGGCACCTCGATGTCGGCTCATCGCATCCTGGGGCTGTAGTCGGTCCCAAGGGTTGGGCTGTTCGCCCATTAAAGCGGTACGCGAGCTGGGTTCAGAACGTCGTGAGACAGTTCGGTCCCTATCCGTCGTGGGCGCAGGAAATTTGAGAGGAGCTGTCCTTAGTACGAGAGGACCGGGATGGACGCACCGCTGGTGTACCAGTTGTTCTGCCAAGGGCATAGCTGGGTAGCTATGTGCGGAAGGGATAAGTGCTGAAAGCATCTAAGCATGAAGCCCCCCTCAAGATGAGATTTCCCATAGCGTAAGCTAGTAAGATCCCTGAAAGATGATCAGGTTGATAGGTTCGAGGTGGAAGCATGGTGACATGTGGAGCTGACGAATACTAATAGATCGAGGACTTAACCATATAATATGAAGC
>NZ_JAFEMR010000059.1:0-1959 GCF_016892495.1 Bacillus sp. RIT 809
GCTCTCTAGCGCCGATGGTAGTTGGGACCTTGTCCCTGTGAGAGTAGGACGTCGCCAAGCAAGCTAAAACACAAGTCTTTTGACTTGTGTTTTTTTGTATATTTGTTTCGTTAGAAACAAGAGTGGAAATATGGATTGCTAAATCATACCAGATGGAAAATTATTTACAGAATCATGATAAAGGCGAAGTGTTTTCGCTATTTTTATTAAGCGTTCATTAAACTATATGTATTTCGTCATATGACCATTATTGGTCATATCTTCAATATAAGAGGAAATCTCTCTTCTTTTATAATTAATTTCTAAAAAATTTGGCGCATAATTGAAGCTTCTATGCTCTAAATGATTTAATGGTTTATGAATTGTATAGCTATTTTTCCTTGAAACCCTGTATGCAGTATCCCTTAACTAATAAACATTAGAGGTATTTCTGCCGATAAATATTTCTTCTTCATGATTGGACATCTAAATCTTCTTCACTAATATACTTTTGAAAATAACTCCGTTCATAATTTCAATAATATAGATTTGTATAATTGCTTCCTTTGAGTTTGCAGTTTGCTAAATCTATTAAACAAGCCCGTCTATATAATTGCATTTTATATAGACGGGCTTGTTTAATTTTTTATTCTTATAATAGTAGCGTTTTGAGGGATATTTTTTTGTTATTAAGTATAGGGAAGTAGTACATAATCTATGGAAATAATACAGGTGCTTTTCAACTATTATGAGAACAGCTATATTATGGCTAAATATGTAGTGAGATATAGGAATGTTGAACAAGGAGCTCATTTACAATTGAAGTGTATATATGTGCATGAAATCTTCTTTGATTAGTAGTCGTAACTTCTTGAGGCATAAATTTTTGAATTCCGTAACGTCAGTGCTACAATGATTGAAAAATAAATGTTAATGAGGTGTTCATATGAAAATTGAAGTTTGGTCTGATTTTGTATGCCCGTTTTGCTATATTGGGAAGCGTAGATTAGAAATGGCTTTAGAGAAATTTCCACATAAGAAAGATGTTGAAGTTGAGTTTAAAAGTTTTGAATTAGATCAAAATGCTCCGATCTACTCTGGAACGAGTATTAATGAAGTACTTGCATCGAAGTATGGAATTAGTGTTGAAGAAGCTGATCGTAATAATATACAACTAGGCAATCATGCAGCTAGTATGGGTTTAAGTTTCAAATTTGAAGAGATGAAGCCAACAAATACTTTTGATGCACATCGTTTGGCGAAATTCGCAAAGGATCAGGGGAAGGAAAAGGAGATTACAGAAAATCTACTTTTTGCATATTTCACTGAATCGAGAAACTTAAGTGATGTGGAAACACTAGCTAATATTGCTGAAGCTTCCGGTCTAGATAGGGAAGAGGCTTTAAATGTTATTCATAATAAAAATGCTTATGCCAATGAGGTTAGGATTGATGAATCAATTGCCCAACAATATAAAATTACAGGGGTACCTTATTTTATTGTTAATCAAAAGTATGCTATTTCAGGTGCACAACCACTTGAAACCTTTGTTGGTGCACTTCAGCAGGTGTGGGAAGAAGAGAATCCTAAGTCTGAACTTCAAGATCTTTCAATAAATAGTACAACAGATGATTATTGTGCAGATGGTAGCTGCTCGATACCTTCAAAGGAATAATATTTAATTCTTTCTTTCTATTATGGTGTACATAATGTAATGAGGGGATAAATTTTAAATGTCATATGTATATTAATGACATCTAAATACGAATAACCTACAGTAACTTTTATAGGTTATTCGTATTTAGTTTATTTTGGGGGAGTTACATTCAAGTGTATTATTATTGTGCTAACGGCTTGTTGGTATAGTTAATTCATATTTTTATAAAAAACTTATTTAAAACTATTGACGATTAATATACATAGGTGTAATATAGAACAAGTCGCCGATAGCAACAACGCAGAAAGCGACAAACGAAATAA
>NZ_JAFEMR010000006.1:0-228658 GCF_016892495.1 Bacillus sp. RIT 809
CTATTTTTAGTTTGTTTTATATTTTTATTGGTTATCCACTATTATTGTTAATTCTAAATAAAATAAGCAATAATAAAACAGTAAATCTAACTAAAAAACAAATATTACCAAATGTAAGTGTGATTGTATCAGCTTATAATGAAGAAAAACATATTTCCAAAAAAATATATAGTTTATTAGGGCAAAGTTATCCAAAAGATAAGTTAGAAATAATTATAGGATCTGATGGTTCTACAGATCAGACTGTTAGTATTATAAGAAAATTTCAAGTGGAACACAAAAATATTAAACTTATTGAAAGTGTAGAAAATATAGGGAAATGTAACATGATTAATAAATTAATTAATCATGTTGATGGAGAAATTATTGTATTCTCTGATGCAGCTAGTATTTTAGAAAAGGATTGTATTAAAGAGATTGCAAACTCGTATGGAGATGGAAATGTCGGAGGAGTAGCGGGTAATTTGGTTTATAAAAAAATTAATACTTCTTCTACATCGGATCAACAAGGGTTGTTTAGCAAATATGAAAAATTTATTAAAAAACAAGAAAGTGAATATGGTTCATTGGTAACTGCTAGTGGTGCTTTATTTTCGATTAGGAAGGAATTATATCTAGAAAGTGGTAATGCATCTATACCTGAGGATTTTCTACTTCCTTTAAATGTGAATAATGAAAATAAGAGATTTGTATACTGTGAAAAAGCTATAGCTTTTGATGAACCGACTAAAGATTACAAGCAAGAAATAAAGATGAGGAAAAGGGTATCGAATGGCAGCTTTCAAGCTATCTTTTATGCATTCCAAAATTTAAAGAGGCTTCATTCATTAAATAAATTTAGTTTTTCTTTAATTTCACATAAAGTATTAAGGAATTTTTCGTTTTTTCCGTTAATAGTATTGTTTTGTACCAATCTATTTTTAATAGGTGAAACTCTATATAATGTTTCTTTTGGTGTACAAGTTTTTTGTTATACTTTAGCTTTAGTTGAAGTTAAATTTCAAATTAATTCAAGATTAACGAAACTTTGCGGGTACTTTTTCTTAATTAATTATGGATGTTTAATAGGATTTATGGACTGTATTAGAGGAAGAAATGTTGATAAGTGGGCCACGGAAAGATAGTTATGCTAAATAAATTTGAAGTAAAAAAACCAACTATTTTTAAAATAGTTGGTTTTTTTATGAAGTATTGAGGATAATTCGTTAAGGGTTATTTTATTAGAAATAATTTAAAGGAGAGTGAAACAGTGGGGAATATGACAAACCTTAGCCAAACAAATGCTGTAAAAGAACAAGATAATTTTCACACTAACCTAGTAGAAGAGTATAAATTAGAATTGGTAGAGTGTAGTTTACCTATTTCAAAAAAATATCATTTATTTAAGCGTATACTAGATATAATTTTTGCTATAGCAGGATTGGTTGTTTTCTTTCCCGTTATATTCATATTTGGTTTACTAGTAAAATTAGAAACTAGTGGTCCAATATTTTATATTCAAAAAAGAGTTGGGAAAAACGGCATTTACTTTAATATAATGAAATTGAGATCTATGACCGATAATGCGGAAAAAAATGGACAACAATGGGCTGTAATAAATGATCCACGTGTTACTAAGGTAGGTGCATTTATAAGAAAAACAAGGATAGATGAATTACCACAACTTATTAATGTGCTAAGAGGAGAAATGAGCTTAGTAGGACCTAGACCTGAAAGGCCATATTTCACTTCAATATTTACTAAAGATAATCCGGATTTTATAAGAAGGGTGAATGTGAAACCCGGTATTACAGGATATGCCCAAGTAAATGGAGGATACGATTTAAAACCGGCAGATAAGCTTAGGTTAGATCTAATCTATATTGAAGAAGAAAGTATCTACACGGATGTAAAAATAATTTTTCAAACAATAAAGATTGTATTTACAGGAGAGGGAGCAAGATAATTGGATTGATAGGGTTTTATAAGTTTCTAATGTGATATGCAAGAAAATAGAAGATAAACTTTTTGAATATAATTGAATTTAGTTAGATATGTGAGAAAGAAAATAAATTATAGGATAGAATAGATGGAAGTTTTGGTTTTTTCGAATAGAACAAACAGCAAAGGAGAGGAATAGGCTTATTTTGTTTATGTGCATACTAGGATATTTGATGTTTTGGGATGTTAAATAATATAAGAAGGCTTTTAAAAGGTATATAATTTGCTCCTTTGGTAAATTAATTAAATATCTTACAGAAAATATAGGATTAAATAAATTGAAATAGGAGCTATAGTTAATTAGAGATAGATAAAAGACAAGTCTAACGCCCTTTAAAGTTATTATTATGTGATGTGAAATAATTATAAATAATGTTTATTCTAGTAGGAATATAGGAATTAATTTAGGGGGATAATCATGGAAATACTGGTAACAGGTGGAGCGGGATATATTGGTAGTCATACATGCGTAGAATTACTAAAAAACGGTTACGAAATTATAGTAGTAGATAATCTTTCGAATAGCTCAGTAGAGTCTATAAATCGAGTGACAGAGATAACAGGAAAACAGTTTAAATTTTATAAAGAAGATATTTTAAATCGAGAAGCACTTGATACGATTTTTGAAGAAAATACAATTGAAGCTGTTATTCACTTTGCAGGCTTTAAGGCTGTAGGGGAATCAGTAGAAATTCCGTTAACGTATTATCATAACAACATTACAAGCACACTAGTGCTATGTGAAGTGATGCAGAAGCATGATGTGAAGAAGATGATCTTCAGTTCATCTGCAACAGTGTATGGTATCCCAGAAACATCACCAATTACGGAGGAGTTTCCATTAAGTGCAACAAATCCATATGGTCAAACGAAATTAATGATTGAACAAATTATGCGTGATGTAGCATTTGCGGATGCAGAATGGAGTATCGCATTACTTCGTTATTTCAACCCATTTGGTGCACATGAAAGTGGACGTATTGGAGAAGATCCAAACGGAATTCCAAATAACTTAATGCCATATGTAACGCAAGTAGCAGTAGGGAAGTTAAAGGAATTAAGTGTATTTGGAAATGACTATCCAACAAAAGATGGCACGGGTGTCCGTGATTATATTCATGTTGTAGATTTAGCAAATGGCCATGTAAAGGCGCTTGAAAAGGTACTTGGCACTACTGGGATAGATGCATACAATCTCGGTACAGGTACTGGTTATAGTGTGTTGGAAATGGTTGAAGCATTTGAAAAGGTTTCGGGCAAAGAAGTTCCTTATAAAATTACGGAGCGTCGACCTGGTGATGTGGCAGTATGTTTTGCAGATGCATCGAAAGCGAAGCGTGAATTAGGATGGGAAGCACTACGCGGATTAGAAGAGATGTGTGCAGACTCTTGGAGATGGCAATCTGAGAATAAGAATGGGTATCAAGAAGCTATTAACTAGAAGATTCGTTAAATGGTGCGAAATTTTTATCAAGTTATCAATATGCTTTGGCTTCAAAAGTCAATTGCATGTATAATGTATTTTGACATCATAATAATTTGATAGTAGCGCCTAAAGAAGGAAGGTTAAAACTATGAAAAAGAAAATCCTATTTTGGATATTAGGGATTATAGGAGTATTAATTATAGGTGGAGGAGTCTACGCTTATAATATATACTCTTCTGTTTCAAAAACATTAGATGAAGTTCATAAACCATTAAAGCGTGATCAAGGTAATAAACAAGAAGAAAAAATTAGTAATTCTGAACCTGTATCTATCCTATTGCTAGGAGCCGATGAGCGTGGTGAGGATAAAGGACGTTCGGATTCTTTAATGGTCATCACATTAAATCCTAAAAATAATTCAATGAAAACAGTAAGTATCCCTCGTGATACATATACAGAAATCGTTGGAAAAGGTAAAAGTGATAAAATTAACCATGCATACGCATTTGGCGGCGTAGATATGTCTGTAGCGACTGTAGAAAAATTCTTAAATGTTCCTATCAATTACTATATTGAAGTGAATATGGAAGGATTTAAAGATATCGTAGATGCAGTTGGCGGTGTCGATGTTAATAATGATTTAGAGTTCTCTCTTGAAGGGAAGCACTTCCAAAAAGGAAATATTCACCTAACAGGTGACCAAGCACTAGCATTCACACGTATGCGTAAAGAAGACCCTCGCGGCGATTTCGGTCGTCAAATGCGTCAACGTCAAGTGATGCAGGCTGTTATTAAGAAAGGCGCAAGCTTCTCTTCTTTATCAAGTTATGGTGATGTACTTACAGCGATTCAAAAGAATGTGAAAACAAATTTAACGCAAGATCAAATGTTTGATATGCAAAAGAATTATAAAAATTGTCTGCAGAACAGTGAGGATATCCAAATCCCAGGTGACGGCCATAAAGCCGCTGATGGTATTTGGTACTACTATGTTCCAGATGCAGCAAAACAAGATTTAACGAATAAGTTAAAAGCACATCTTGAATTGACTAAGTAATATGTATTGAACCCAACTCCTTTGGAAGGAGTTGGGTTTATTTTTGCATGAATTTATATTAGTATTATATGTTGTGAGATTAATAGATGAGGTGAATCGATGAATAAGAAAGCAGTACTTGTGCTATTTATTTTTGTATTGTTTATTGCTTCGGTTGTGAGCGGTAAACTATATTGGAATAAAAAGATTGCGAATGCAACAGGGCAAACGAGTGAAGTAACGAAAACAAAGGCTGAAGTGAAAGATAACGGAGCGAAGAAAGAAGAGAAAAAACAAGATGCAAAGGCATCTTTTAATGAAGCGTACGCAAAGAACTTGCCAGATGCAGTGAAAGAGAAGTTAAAGAAAGCTGCTGCGGATAAAAAGGCTGTAAATCTTGTTATTGTTGGTGATGAAGCTTCTTCATCTGAAAAAGATGCTTGGGTAGCTAAGTTCACTGCTAATTTAGAGGCTTCTTACGGTAAAGGTTTATGGAATGTGACGGTAAAGGAATATAAGGGTGAAAGTACAGAGGAATTAATCACGAATAAACGCGATAAAGAGATTGCGAAAGAAAATCCAGATGTAATTTTATTTGAGCCACCATTTATTACTGATAACGGAAAAAACGGTAATGGGAACTCTGTTGCAAATACACAGAAGTTTGTTCAGGCACTTTCTACTAGTGCAAAGGGCGCTACAATTATGATTCAACCACCAAACCCAGTGTATGGTGCGAAGAATTATCCGAAATCGATTGAAGCGTTAAAACAATTTGCGACGCAAAATGGTTATACATATGTTGATCATTGGGGAGCGTGGCCTGATGCAACAACGAAAGCAATTTTACCGTACTTACAAGAGGAGTTCGGTTTCCCAAGTGCTAAAGGGCATGAAGTTTGGGCACAATATGTAACGGATTATTTTGTGGCTAAGTAATGAAAGGTACACAAAAGGTATACGAGCAATCGTATACCTTTTATAATAAGAAAGTGAGTAAGAAATCCTAATATATGTAGGAGGTATACAATGAATTCAATTCTAATCTGCGGTGGAGCCGGCTACATCGGTTCTCACGCTGTGAAAAAATTAGTAGATGAAGGTTTATCTGTAGTAGTAGTAGATAATTTACAAACTGGTCATGAAGATGCGATTACGGAAGGTGCGAAGTTTTATAACGGTGACCTTCGTGATAAAGCATTTTTAAGAGATGTTTTTAAACAAGAAAATATTGAGGCGGTTATGCATTTTGCAGCTGATTCTTTAGTTGGAGTTAGTATGGAGAAGCCTCTTCAATATTATAATAATAATGTATATGGTGCACTTTGCTTGCTAGAAGTAATGGATGAGTTTAAGGTAGATAAGTTTATTTTCTCTTCTACTGCGGCAACGTATGGTGAGGTAGATGTAGACCTTATTACTGAGGAAACGATGACAAATCCGACGAATACGTACGGAGAGACGAAGTTAGCGATTGAGAAGATGCTTCATTGGTATAGCCAAGCTTCTAATTTACGTTATAAGATTTTCAGATACTTTAACGTGGCTGGTGCTACTCCAAGTGGTATTATTGGGGAAGATCACCGTCCAGAGACGCATTTAATTCCTCTTGTTTTACAAGTGGCGTTAGGTCAACGTGAGAAGATTATGATGTTTGGTGATGATTATAATACACCAGATGGTACTTGTATCCGTGATTATATTCATGTTGAAGATTTAGTGGCAGCTCATTTCTTAGGGCTTAAGGACCTGCAAAATGGTGGAGAAAGTGATTTCTACAACTTAGGAAATGGTAATGGCTTTAGTGTAAAAGAAATCGTTGATGCAGTTCGTGAAGTTACGAATCATGAGATTCCAGCTGAGATAGCACCACGTCGTGCAGGAGATCCAGCGCGCTTAGTAGCTTCTTCTCAAAAGGCGAAAGAGAAGTTAGGATGGAATCCTGAGTACGTAAATGTGAAGACAATTATTGAGCATGCGTGGGATTGGCATCAAAAGAAACCTAATGGGTATGAAAAATAAGTTTAATAAATGAGAGAGGGTACTGTCGTTCAATACATGTTCGACAATACCCTCTCTTTTTTTGTATGATTTTTGCTATACTAAACTGTACTATAATACAGGATGGAAGGAGGAGAATGATGAAAATACTTGTAGTAGATGATGAATCGAGCATTCGTAATTTGATTCGGATGCAGTTAGAGATGGAAGGATATGAAGTATTGACGGCGGCTGATGGGAGAGAAGCGTTAGAGAGATGGAATGAGCAGCCGGATGTACTTATTTTAGATGTGATGCTTCCTGATACGGATGGGTATGAGTTATTACGTTTATTCCGGGAGAAGGATCGTGATATTCCGGTGCTTATGTTGACAGCTAAGAGTCAGATGAATGATAAGTTACTTGGTCTTCAGCTTGGAGCTGATGATTATGTGACGAAGCCTTTTAATTATGCGGAGCTTATTCTTCGGGTAAAGAATATGGCGCGGCGCGTGAAGAAGAAGGAGGTTCCTTTAAATCATGAGGTGATTGGGGCTGGTGATTTACTTATTTGTCCAAAGGAAAGAAAGCTTCATGTGAGTGGGCAGGAGATTCAGTTAACGTACCGAGAGTTTAATTTATGTCAGTTGTTTGTTTCGAATCCGCAGCGTGTATTCATGAGAGATGAGTTGCTTGAGAAGGTATGGGGGTTTGAGTATATCGGAAATACGAGAGCGGTTGATATTATGGTGCAAAGGCTTAGGAAGAAACTAGGGAAGAGCGGGGAGTATATTAAGACAATTTATGGTGTTGGGTATAAGCTTGATTGCTAAAAGGTGATGATATGTCTTTAAAACGAAATATGGTGTTTGGGATAGTTGGATTGTTGATTCCAATTCTTGTTCTTTTGTATGCGGTTGTTTATATTGCACTGGAGAAGAATGTGTATCATAATGCGGCAGATTCCTTAGAAAAGTTAAGTGTGGAAGCGCAAATTTATACGATGAATTATTTAGAGAAGGAAGCAGAAGTAGAGACGCTAGGTCCTAATTCGCTTTTAATTGCTTCGTATTTAGCGAAGCGAATGGATGTCCGGGTGCAGATGATTGGAAAGAATGGAGATGTTGTTGCAGATACACAAAAAGGAGCGTTACTTCATCGGAATATTGACATTGAGAGTTCTTTGAAGGGAAAGAAATCTTATGTTTTCGAGGAGGGAGACCCAGCTCCAATTCTTTTGTTTTCAAGTCCGGTTTATTATGGAAACGATGTCATTGGGAGTATTCGTTTTATAAATGAGTTAACGGATGAGAAGGAAGTTTTAACAAATGTGAGTTGGACATTTTTAATGACGTCGATTTGTTTAGTAGCTGCTGGTATTTTCTTTGCGATTCGTTTGGCGAAGTCTCTTCATAAACCAATTGATCAGTTAAGGCAAATGGCATATCGGCTTGCGAATGGAGATTATGAAAGTAAGATTGAGCTGAATGAGTATGTGGAAATTGCGCAGCTTTCAGCGTCCTTTAATGCGATGGCTGATGGGATTGAGCTGCATATTAAGCAGCTGAAGGAAGAGAAAGAGAAACAGAAAGATTTCTTGGACCGCATTACGCATGAGCTGAAAACACCGCTTACGGCAATTATCGGGTATGTAGATTTAATTCCGAAGTTACAATCGAAGGAAGATGTGCAGGAGAGCCTCCGTTATGTGTCTGTAGAAAGTGAGCGTCTATTATCACTTGTAGAGGAATTACTTAAGTCTTCAAAGTACGGGAAGAGTACGTTTGAAGTATCACCTACAGTCGTGAATATTAAAGAATTGGCAGAAGAAGCGGTTTCGATTGTGAAACTCAGGTTGCAGCAGTTTGAAATTGAAGTTATGAATGAGTTAACGGAAGTACACGTCGTTGCGGATTTTGATAAGACGAAGCAAATTTTCTTGAATGTGCTTGATAATGCGATTAAATATAGTGATGCTACGCGAGTTCGTATGAATGTAATTATAAATGAGCAGGAAGCGAAAGTTTTTGTTCATGATGATGGTATTGGTATGGATGAAGGTGTGCTTGCAGAATGGAATGAGTCTCCGGAAGGTAAGGTGCTTCCTTCTAGTTATGGGAATGGTTATGGCTTATATATTTGTCAGGAGATTATGAAAAAGCAAGGCGGAAGTATGCGAATTGAGAGTAGTGAAGAAATGGGAACTACAATATGTATGACATTTTTACTTCCGAGACGGATGGAAGACATAAAAAACTTGAAAGCGGTTAAATGATACATTTATGAAACAATTATGCGGTATTTTCGAAACAACGTTTTTTTATCTTGGAGGTAGGCAGAAATGAAAAGGCTATCATTTCAAATTCTTATGTTTATCTTTTGTATGATCGTTTCTCTTATTTTGTTTTATGTTATTGAGAAGCGAATATATAATCGAATCACAATTGTGGATGACAAACAAGCCGTTTTACAAAAAGTGAATGAATCCCTTCCTACTGAAGTGAAAGTAAGGCATGAGAGGTGGGGAGAAATTGTTGTAACGGATGAAGTTCGTTTGCATACGATTGTTTCATTCTTTGACCGAATTCGAATAGAACCGAGAGAAGCGAGGAATCAAGAACAAGTATTTACTGGAGAAGTAACGTACTTGAATGGACATAAACGTACTTTTGCAGTAGGTGACTTGTTCCAGTATGAGGCTAATGTATATGGAAAGAATGGTACGGATCCGATGATCTCAGCATTTCAAACGTATTTGTTAAGTCTGTATTATACACCAGAGCGCATTAGTAATTTCTTTGCGGAGGCAAAGGAAGTTGTAGTGAGGCAAGGGGATGTAATACGTACTATAGATCTTACGCAAATATTTGATTCTATTCGATACGCAAAGCAAATTACAGATTACGGAGAAATTCAGAAATTATTACAATCACAGAATGAGCCGATTGCTTATATTACTGCCTATAAAACAGGCAAACGTGTAAAGAATGAGCGGGAGGATATTCTAACTATTTCTGTGTATCCATCGTACTTTGTTGTGCAATATCTCGGTGATAATAATGGGAATGTAATGTATATGAAGGGCTCCCTAGCAGAATTCCTTGTAAAGGAGAGTGTGTCATGAGAAAGATAGCCTTTTTCTTCTTTTTGCTAATAATCGGAGGAGCGATGTCTAGTTGCTCTCGAGATACAACCTCTATTAAATATAATAAAAGTGGTCTCCCTATTTTGAATGATCGTCATCTCGTTGCATATGTAGCGGCCCGCGAGGAAGTTGGTGAAGCTTTGCTTTCGTCATTTTGTAAACAACGCGGGTGTACATATGAATTTATTCGTCTATCGACAGAAGAACTTCTTCGAAGAGTAGAAGAGGAAGCTGGAAATCCGAAGGCGGATATTATTATTGGCGGTACAGTAGATGCGCATCAAATGATGAAGCAAAAGAACCTTTCTATTCCTGTTACGACCCAGCATGCGAATCGTATTTCAAAGACTGTTAAAGATAAAGATGGTTATTGGTACGGTTATGAAGTGGAGAAACTGGCAATCGCGATTAATAAAGAGCGGTGGAATGAAGAAATAGCGCCGCTCGGTCTCTCGTATCCATCAAGGTGGCAAGATTTATTAGATCCGGTATATACGGGGAAGATTGCAATGCCTGATCCAAATGTTTCCGGCACAGCATATACTTTGTTTCAATCACTTATTGATACTTTAGGTGAAGAAGAAGCGAAAGAGTATGTTAAGAATCTTGCAAGGCAAGTTGGTGAAGTAACGGTGAATGGTTATATGCCCGCAGAACTGGTTGCGAGCGGTGAATATATGATAGGCATCAATTTTGCGGGAGATCAGAGAATGCTTCAGAAACAAGGTTTTCCTATTGTAAGTAATGAACCTGAGCAAACAGGATTATCTGTTAATGCGATTTCGAAACTGAAGCGTGCACCGAGTGGTTTTATTGCGGACTTATTTATTGATTATTGTTTATCAGAAGAAGCGGGGCACATTTTAGAAAAAGTTTCGTTTGGCGTACCAACGATGTTTGCGAAGAATCAGAAAGAGATAGAAGGTCAGCCGGTTAGAAGGACGAACAAAAATATATCAAATAGTGGAATAATCGAGATATGGAATAGACAGCGTCTCTCTCAGCAGTGAGAAAAGGAGACGAAAGAATATGTTTAAATGGCTTAAGCCAGCACCTGCAATTGAGAGATTGCCGGCGGATATGATTGACAGGGTATACAAATTATTACGTATTCGTGTGCTAATGGGAATTTCAGTTGGGTATGCTGCTTATTATTTAGTGCGCAGTAACTTTACGTTATCAAGTACGTATTTAGTACAAGAATATGGTTTTAGTACAGCTGAAATTGGATTACTAGGTTCAGTAATGGCAATTGTTTATGGATTTAGTAAGTTCTTTATGGGGAATTTATCAGATAAAGCTTTCGCCCAGCGCTTTATCGCAGTTGGATTATTCTTATCAGGGCTTGTAAATATTTGCTTCGGTTTTGCATCTTCATTTGGGATGATTGTTACATTACTTGTTCTGAATGGTATTGTACAAGGTATGGGAGCACCACCTTGTAGTATCGTTATGACGAAATGGTTCTCGAAGAAAGAACGTGGTACGAAAACAGGTATTTGGAATATTTCACATAACGTTGGTGGAATGCTAGTGCCACCCCTTGTCGGAATTGGTGTAGGTATTTTCGGTGAAAATCATTGGCAGGGCGGCGTATTTATTTTCCCAGCGATTATCGCAATGGTAATTGCAGTTCTTGTTTGGATTAATGCGAAGGATACACCAGAATCTGAAGGTCTTCCTCCAATTGATGAGTATCGTAATGACTATGAAAATCTTGAAAAAGCAGATAATGCTAATAAGATGTCACCAAAAGAAATTTTAATGAAATATGTAGTGACAAATAAGTTCGTTTGGTATTTATGTATTGCGAATGCATTTGTCTACTTAATTCGTTTCGGTGTTATTAACTGGGTTCCGCTTTATTTAACAACAGTTAAAGGTTTTTCAAAAACAGAAGCGCATGCTGCATACGCGATTTTTGAAGGTATGGCAATTCCAAGTTCATTAATCGTTGGTCTTTTAAGTGATAAGTTATTTAAAGGAAAACGTATGCCATTATGTATTATGAGTATGGCCGGAGTTGTTGTTGGTACGGTTGTATATTGGCAAGCATCTAGCGTACTTGTTGTAAGTATTGCAGTTTCTATTATCGGCTGTTTAATTTACGTACCACAGTTTTTAATCGGTTTAAGTGCGATGGAATTAGTACCAAAATTTGCAGTAGGTACAACAGTTGGTATGTGTGGTCTGTTCGGTTATGTAGGTGGAAGTCTTGTAGCAAACGCAGCAATTGGTGTTATTGTTGATCGTTCTGGCTGGGACGGCTGTTTCATCTTACTATTAGCAGGCGGTATTTTATCAACAGTATTCTTATTTATCGTGCAACGTGGACATGAGAGAAAAGGTCCTAAAGTAGCGTAATATTTTATTAAGAAAAGCGATCCAATTATTATTTTGGATCGCTTTTTTAATAATCGAAAGGACGACCATATGTAAAATTAAAGTTTTATGTGTAAATCGCTTATATAATAAATAGCACTTTCAGTTACTGAGGGGCTAGTTATTTAATATAATTTTTTTAGATTTAATAAAGCGATTATATACATGGATAGACCGAAAAAAGCCCCAGCACAGCCCCAAAGTACAACATCAAATAAAGAGACAGAGATTTCTTCTGAACCTAAATAAGGAAGGATATAAGTCATAAATACAAACATTTGGAATCCCCAAAGTGCACCTGCTTTTAAGCCAGCTTTTTTTAATGTCTTTTTATGTTTTAAATACTCTTCTTCTGTTGCACACTCAGTATCATTTAGGCCCTTCTTTTTCAATTTAAAGATTAAATAATTAGTGTAAATCATATTAATTAGAAAAATAAATATAGTGCCTATAGATATTGTATGGTTCATAGTATCGACGAGTAACATAATAAGCATTACCAACATATTTAACCACCATAAACCAATTCCAGCTATAGCTAATTCTTTATTGATTTCTTGTTTTTGATACTCATCTCTTTCACTAATTGTTCCAATAAAATTATTATAAACTTTTTCTTTCCATTCAATTTTCATCATTTAATCTCCCTCCCAAAATAGGCTGTTTAAATCTGTTTTTAACGCTTTTGCTAATTCGATACATAAAGCTAAAGAAGGATTATATTTATTGTTTTCAATTAAGTTTATTGTCTGTCTAGCCACATTAACTTTTTTAGCTAATTCTAGCTGAGACAGGCCTTCAGATTTTCGATAGTTTTTAACGTTATTCAAATATAAACCTCCTATTAATAGTTGTAGGCTTCGTGTACCGAAGTGTCATATATATATGACACTCTACACTTGGAAAAATAAAATGTCAAATATATATGACAAAAATGAGGGAGCATGGAATTGATGTTGTGTAAGATGAAAATGTATCATCTAAATACAAAAAAACTAATTTAAATTGGATTTTTCTTTTCCTTAAAACTATCTTAAAAGATAGGATGTCATATTTCTAATCATTGGTATTTTTGTTACAATATAAATGATTGTGTAAAACTTTGTAAAATGAGTGTAACAATGTAAGTGGAACTCTTATTTTCAGAAAGTTTTATATAATTAAATATCTATTAAACTATAAGATATAAAAAGGAGCGAGAATATGTTACCAAATACGGTTCGTACTCCAAACAAGAAGAAGAAATGGATTATTATCGGAGTTATTGCACTAATTGTTATTGTTGCAGCAGTTAATATTTTTGTAATGCAAGGTAAGAAGAAAGGTACGGCGAAGACAGATGCTGTAAGTTTTGAGAAAGTGACAGAGCGTAAGCTTAATAATACGAAATTAATTTCTGGTCAAGTGAAGCCAGGAAATATTGAAAGTTTCTATGCGGATCCGACTAAAGGAAAAGTGAAAGATATTGCAGTGAAAGAAGGACAAGAAGTAGAAAAAGGAACGAAATTATTCTCTTATGATAATGAAGAAATTAATCTTCAAATGAAGCAAGCTGATCTTGATCAGAAGATGGCTGATATGCGTTATGATCAAGGGAAAAAGAAGATTGATTCATTGAAGAAAGAAATTAAGAAGGTAAAAGATAGTGGGGCTGGAAAAGAAGTAACAGACCCAATGGAAGAGCAAGTAAGTGAGTTAGAAATGGCACAAAAGACAACTGATCTTGAGAAAGAAAAAGGGAAGTTGCAAAAAGAAGAGTTAAATAAAAAGCAGAAAGAACTTACGATTTATAGTAACTTTACGGGTGTTGTTCAAAAGTTAGATAAAGATGCAGCACAAAGTTCATCTCAGGCATTAGGTGGTCAAGGGAAAGCATTCTTGCAAGTTGCTTCTAAAGATCCGTTCCAAGTTCAAGGGACTTTAACAGAGCTTCAAAAGTCACAAATTCAAAAAGATCAAACGTTCACTGTAACTGCGAAAGCAAATAATAAGAAGAAGTGGACAGGTAAGATTACGGAAGTAAGTGAATTCCCAACGAGTGCAGAGATGGCTCAAGCTGCTGGTGAAGGAACTCAAAATATGTCTCAGTATACATATAAAGCAAGTCTTGACAGCCAAGATGGTTTATCTCCAGGTTATCACGTTTCTCTGCAAGTAAGCTTAGAGAATAAAACGATGATTGCTGTTCCAACTAAGAGCATTGTAGAAAAAGGCGAAGATGCATTTGTTTATATCGAAGAGAAAGGAAAGCTTCGTAAACAAAATGTGAAAAAAGGTGCTACTGATGGAGACTGGACAGAGATTGTAGAAGGCACAACAGTGGGGCAAAAGGTGGTTAAAAATCCTTCCGACAACGTGTATGACGGAATGGAAGTGAAAGAGAAATGATTACGTTAAACAATATTTCCAAAACATATTATCAAGGTAAATTGGCAGTACCAATTTTACATGGTATTAGTTTAACGATTCAAAGCGGTGAGTTCGTTTCTATTATGGGACCGTCTGGTTCTGGTAAATCAACGCTTATGAATATTATCGGTTGTTTAGATCGTCCAACAGAAGGCGAATATATGCTGAATGATGTGAATATCTTAACAGCAGACGAGTCAAAACTAGCTTTAATTCGTAATGAATATATCGGCTTTGTGTTCCAGCATTTTAATTTACTTCCGCGTCTTTCCGCAGTGGAAAACGTTGAACTTCCGCTCATCTACGGTGGGGTGAAGAAAGCAGAGCGTCGTCAGAGAGCTCTTGAAGCGCTTGGAAAAGTTGGATTATCAGATAGAGTACACCATTTACCTAGTGAGTTATCAGGTGGACAGAAGCAACGTGTAGCGATTGCGAGATCGATTGCAAATAATCCGACGTTCATTATGGCCGATGAGCCGACAGGTGCACTTGATACGAAGTCTGGTGCACAAGTTATGGATATTTTCACGAAGCTCAATGCAGAAGGTACGACGATTGTTATGGTTACGCATGAAGAAGAGGTAGCTGCTTATTCTTCTCGTCGCATTGTACTAAGGGATGGGAAAATTACAGAAGATAGAAGGTGTGCGGTATGAGCTTACTAGATAGTATGAAAATTGCCTTATCTTCTATTTTAGCTCATAAACTACGCTCAGCTCTGACGATGCTTGGGATTATTATCGGTGTAGGCTCTATTATTACCGTCGTTGCGATTGGGCAAGGCGGGGAAGCTGCACTGAAATCTCAATTTGTTGGGTCAGGTAATCAAACGGTTCCGATTCATTATAGTGCCGATATGAATGATCCTTTTGGTATGGGGATGGTAGAAGCACCGAAGATAACTGAAGAAGATATTTTTGAAATTAAAAAAATTCCAGATATCGCACATGTTGTAACAACAAATTCAAGTATGGAACCACTTGATATTGAAGATAAAATAGAAATGGTGAGTATTACTGGATTAGACAGTGAGTACTTTGCAGTAAATAAAGTAAAGTTGTTAAAGGGACGTTCTTTACAAGAATCAGATGTGGATCAAGGTAATAACGTTGTCATGATTAGTAAACAAATGGAAGAAAAGGTGTTTAAGGATGCCAATCCAGTCGGTAAAATTATTGAAATGAAAGGTCAACCGATGCAAATTATTGGTGTCTATAAATCAGATAACGAGTTTATGGGAATGGGACCATCAGAAGCACTAGTTCCAATTTCATTATGGCCGACACTGTATGGAAAAGATGAAATTCAAAATATTTCTGTTCAAGCAAAAAATGTAGATAATCTAGAAAAAGCAGGTAAAAAAGCTGCAGATGTCTTAAATAGTCGTAAACCGAGTGATGCAACTGGTAAATACGAAGTTATGAATTTAAAAGAAATTCAAGAAGGTATTTCAAAAATGACAGGTATTATGACGATGATCATCGGCGGTATCGCTGGTATTTCACTAGTCGTTGGTGGTATCGGCGTTATGAATATCATGCTTGTATCTGTAACAGAGCGTACGCGTGAAATTGGAGTACGTAAAGCGCTTGGTGCAACACGTAGTAAAATTTTATTACAGTTTTTAATTGAAGCCGTTATGTTAACGCTTCTAGGTGGTTTAATCGGAATTGGTCTTGGGTATGGCGGGGCATATATCGTTTCCACATTTGCGAAGTGGCCACCGCTCGTTTCATGGGAAGTTGTCGTTGGGGGCGTATTGTTCTCTATGACACTAGGTATTATCTTCGGATTAATTCCAGCGAACAAAGCTGCGAAATTAGATCCAATTGAAGCACTTCGTTATGAGTAATTTACTAGTGTAGTAGAGAGGAAAACTCTCTACTACATATTACCGTTCTAGTGGGCGGTTCGTAGCCTCTTGCATGAGGATGTGAACCGCCCGTTAGAACGGGTTATATAAATAGAAGGAGGCGTTATGATGGAAGCGAATTTGAATACGCAAAAGGTTGGTGGAGAGAAGCCGTCATTATTTGGAATGATTACATCTCCAGGCTTACAATTTGAGCGAATGAAGACGAGTGAGAAAGTTTGGGGTATGTTCTTCCTAGTTGCATTGTTACAAGGACTTGTAGGTGGTTTGACGACATATGTCGTGAACACATCACCTGAAATGATTAAAATGCAGAAAGAATTAGGTGAACTTGCTGGTCAGAGTTCAATTACATCAGAAGTTATTTATGGGATTGGATCTGGTTTTGTTGGAGCAATGATTGGTGCATTATTTGTCGCAGCTATTTATAAAATATTTATGATGTTCTTTGGAAATGATACGTCTTATAAAAAAATATTAACGATTGTTATATATACGAATATTGTTCTTATTCTTGGTGGACTTATTAATGGCGTTATAGCTTTAATTTTAGATGGTGGAGCAACGCAATATACAAGCTTGGGGCCATTATTTGAACAAGGTTCAATGGCATATGGAATCGGTAATACGATTGAATTGTTCTATTTATGGAATTTAGTATTAATTTGGTTGGGATTACAAGTTACAGCTGGATTAAGTAAAGTGAAAGCAGCTGTTCCGATTATCGTTTTATTCATTATTAAAGCGGTATTCTTAGCGGCAATTGTTATGTTAATTGCGGCGTTTTTACCAGGTATGCCTGTATAATATGATTGGATTAAAAAGATGGCTCATCCTAGAGCCATCTTTTTTATTTTTACCCCTATTTCAAATACCCCAAGCAGAATTTCAAATACTGCCTAGTGTAATTTCAAATTCCGGCAGTATTATTTGAAATTACCCACAATGAAATTTCCTTTCTCATTTTATATTGTAGAGGTACCGCGGAATACTAAAGAGGTATACCTTTTAGAAACGGGCACTGTGTGAAGCCAGCGACTTTTACAGATACGGTTGTTTTGTATGAAGGTATGATTGTAAATCAAATAAAGAGGTTACATATTTACCAAGATTATGAAGAGTATTATCAATGTGGTTTAATTGGTCTTTGGCATGCGTATGAAAGGTATGAGGAGGAGAAAGGTAGTTTTCCTGCTTATGCGGTTGTAACGGTACGTGGTTATATATTGGAAAGGTTGAAGAAAGAATGCGTAGTGCAAGAGCGGTATGTATGCACGGATGATTATGAGGAACGATTTGAGTGTGAAGATACGGGAACGAGAGCGAAGGACTTTATGAGTGTGTTAGATGAGAGGGAGAGGCACATCATTTCAGAGCGATTTTTCTCAGGGAAAAATATGGGGGAGATAGCGTCTGAAATGGGGATGACGTACTATCAAGTGAGGTGGGTATATCGACAAGCACTTGAGAAAATGAGAGATAGTGTAAGGGGATAAGAACAATAAGTAGAATGGAAGGCAAAGGAAATATTGCGTTCCATTCTATTTACATTAAGGCAGTAAATGTGGCAAGGGGTTTTTTAAGTGTAGTGAATCTTTTATGTTCATTCGGGATAATATATGTCCAGATTTGAAAAATTGTTGCTGTAACTTATGAGAACCTATTTGTATTGTTATGGTAGTTCCGTTAAAAAAATGAATGTTAGCCTTGTTAGTTTTTTTGGAAAACTCTATCTCCTCTATATGGTTATAGAACAGCCAAATACAGTTTGGAGAAGAAGGAGATTCTGTTGGGAAAGCACAAATATATTCTTTATGATTAATCGGAATTGGAACATTTTGTTTGAGCTTAAAGTTTATTTGGACTGCACGACGTCTACCTTGATAAGTAGAATGAACATGTGTTAGACAAGATTTCTTTATGAGTTGGATAGCTGTTTGGCAAGAGTGCAGGGGGTTGCCGCTACTGTCGATCATTTTTGTCCGGTAATAAGGGTGTTTGCAAGGTTCGAGCATCATTGTAGAACTAGAAATAAAAATATCATTTTCATTATTCATGATTCTAAAATCCTCCCTTATAAAATTAGTATTCTGAATATAATTATATACGAATAATGTAAAATTGTTGTTAATCTTTTGTTTCGTATTGTAAATTTTCACGGTTCGTTTACAATCAATAGATGATAGTCTTTCTAATTTGCATCGCTTGTACATATATATGAAAATAGAAAAGAGTAGGCGGTGATATAGTATGAAAAAAAAGTATATTATTATGGCTCTAGCTGTTGTTCTCTTAGTTTATTTAGCAAACAGTAATCCGGGTAAGGGAGAATATACGGATTGGGCAGCAAAACAATTTATGAAGCGTAATGATGTGAGTAAGAAGTTAGAAGAGGTTGAGAAAGAAAATAAAGAGGGTATACTTGGCGACTTAGCATCAGCGGGAAAGAAATTGGCAAATAAGTATGTTGAACCACAAGTTGGATTATTAATCGAACATTATACAAAGCGAAATGATTATATTTTCTTCTCAACATATACGACAGAGTTTGATTTAGGCGGAGAGAATTATAAGTATGTTTGTGTTGGTTTTTCAAACATCTTTATTCCAATTGAAATGCCGAAGAAAAAAGACGAATCTGCAAAATAATGCAGATTCGCCTTTTTGATTTACGGAGTGATCTGAACTTCAGATACAGTTTTTTCTACGAGGCGAGCTCCTTTTTTACGAGTATTTTCACCAATGGATGAAAATACAGATGAAGAAAGAATGGTATCCATTACTTGATTTACGACTAGTTCATTTACTGGTGTAATGGGATTATCGATAGAAAAGATAACTGTTTTTCCATCTTCTTTCACGAAAACTAACTCTAGTACTTGCATGCTTTATTCCCTCCTTTTTAATTACAGGTTAGAAAGATCTGACGTGCTTACAAGTTGTACAGCGTGAAGTGATGATTGTTGTAGTGAAGCAAGAGCGCGTGCTACTTCATGCACTTTTCCTAAATCTGCATTTGTTTTCACACGTTTGAACTGCTTGTTCTTAAAAATTGTTTTACCGTTTTTGTCTAATCCTCCGTTTAATACAAGGCGTAAAGTTAAATCCATTACGATTGTTTCAACTGCCATGTTTATCACCCCCTTTCACTTTATAAATAGGGGGTAAATGTCATGTTTTGGCGTGAAATTTTTTCTTTTTTTTGGTACTCTTAAAAGACTAAGAGAGGAGCTTTCGGGAGAATGAATCGTAAATGGTTATTTTGGATTCCTGTATTACTATGGATGGGGATTATTTTCTATTCTTCAGCACAGCCATATAAAAAACAGGATATGCGCTCGGATATTGAGCAATATATAAATGTTGAGTTTGTGAAAGAGCATTTTTCATGGGTATCTATCGATTATGGCGGAGGTACGCCTGTTAGTATCGCAAATAAAGGTGTAGGTGGATTTGTTGAGTTTTTCCTTCGTAAAGGTGCTCATTTTATGGTGTTCTTTATGCTTGGTTCATTGACGTATTATGCTTTTCATCGATCGGGTTATTCGAGAAAAAGGTGCTTTGCATACGCTCTCCTTTTCGTTGCCGGGTATGCAACATTTGATGAAATTCATCAATGGTTTACGGGAGACCGTACACCGATGTGGCAAGATTCATTGCTTGATACGTGCGGCGGGTTAACAGGAATTATAATAAGCAATTGGTTTTGGCATAGAAAAAGGAGCTAATCTCAGTTAGAGATTTGCTCCTTTTTCATTTATCCACTTTATACGCCAAGTAATTCTTTTAGTTCGTCTGTTGATAGTTCGGTCATCCAACTATCGCTTGTAATGACGGCGTTGTTTAATGATTGTTTTCGTTCTAACATTTCATCAATTTTCTCTTCAAGTGTTCCTGTTGTAATAAGCTTATGAACGTGAACGAAGCGTTTTTGACCGATGCGATAAGCACGGTCTGTTGCTTGGTTTTCTACAGCTGGATTCCACCAACGGTCATAGTGAATGACATGGTTAGCAGCAGTTAAGTTTAATCCTGTTCCGCCGGCCTTTAACGATAAGATGAAGATATCATACGTTCCGTTTTGGAACTGCTCAATCATCTTGTCACGCTCTTTCTTTGGTACGCTCCCGTTTAAGAAGAGGACGCGCTGACCAAATGTTTCTTCTAACATACTTTTTAGCATGTTCCCCATGCCAATGTACTGAGTGAAGATTAAGCAACTTTCATTTTGGTCTTTTATATTTTCGATGAGCTCCATTACCGTTTTTGTTTTCATAGAGCGCTCGACGATATTTTGTGGTTCTTCTTCTTTCAAATAAAGGGCTGGATGGTTACAAATTTGTTTTAGCTTGTTCAGCATAAGTAATATAAATCCGCGTCTTTCAATTCCGCTTAATCCTTCTACATTTTGCAATGTATCTTGAACAAGTTGTTCGTATAAGGAAGCCTGTTCACCAGTTAGTGAACAATAAGCTTTCTGTTCTTGTTTATCTGGTAAGTTTAATGCGACTGTTTGATCTTTCTTCGTACGACGCAGTAAAAACGGCGAGATAAACCGCTGAACTTGCTGGATTTTTCCTTCATCGCGATCCTTTTCAATCGGTGTGACGAAGCGGCGCTGGAATTGTCCTAAGCTTCCGAGATACCCATGATTGATAAAGTCGAAAATAGACCAAAGCTCAGCAAGTCGGTTTTCCATCGGTGTACCGGTCAAAGCAATTTTATGATTTGCTTGTAAGTTTCTTACTGCTTTCGACTGTTTCGTATGCGGGTTTTTTATATTTTGTGCTTCGTCTAAAATAACAGCGTCCCAGCATAACGTACTAAGTTCTTCTTCATCAAGCTGAGCTAATGCATAAGAAGTTAATATAACATCTGCTGATTGAAGAAAATCTTTAAATGACTCATCCTTAGCTCGGTTACTACCATAGTGTAACTGAACACGTAAACTTGGTGCGAAACGCTCAAATTCTTTTTGCCAATTTCCAAGGACTGATGTTGGTGCCACAATTAATGCAGGACCTGTTTGGAGATTGTTTTCTTTAGCGTATAGTAAGTAAGTTATTGTTTGAATACTTTTTCCGAGTCCCATATCATCGGCTAATAATGCCCCAAATCCAAGCTTTCGTAAGTATAGCAACCATTCAATCCCATGTTGTTGATACGGGCGGAGTGTTGCTTGTAGCGAAGATGGTGTATCTACTTTTGGAATATCTCCAATGTGCAGAAGCTTTTGGAAAAGTTCTTCATAATATCCATCTAGTTCGATTTCAATATCGCTAAACGGACTATCGTCTTCTACAATTTCTGTTTCCGCCGTGCTAGATAAATGTTGCTGCAACACGTCTTTCATTTCTAGTCCATATTTATCGGCACGGTGCATTAGTTTTCTTACTTCTTCAATAAAGGCAGGATCAAGTCTCATCCATTGACCATTTAAATTGAAAAGACGCTTGTTCTGCTCAACGAGTTCGAAAAATTCGCTTTCTGATAAATCAATTCCGTCCGTTGAAATGCGCCAGTCGAAATTAACGAGCGTATTCATACCGAAGAAAGACTGTGTTTGTGCTGTACTTTGCTTCAGCTGTACACGTAACCTTGGTTTTGTTGCTTTTAAATTTTGCCACCATGATGGTAGTAAAATTGTAATACCTGCTGCGAGTAATTCATTGCTTGCTTCGGTTAAGAAGTTCCAAGCTTCCGTTTCAAAGAGTTCTTCTCGGAACTTGTCGTCTTCTTTTAGCCACGGTACGAGCTTACTGAATCCTTCTTGTGTTTCAAGAATCCGTTCTTCGTAATCGTGCCATCGTTTTGGCAAGGAATCGATACTTTCATATACATATATGCGATGCGCACCACGTTTTGGTGTAACGATTGTTTCAAGCTTCCACATTTCAAGTTCTTCTTGCGGTTCTTGTAGTCTTAAGCCGACTGTAAATGGAAGGTCATCTTCAATGTAACCAATTTTTCGAAGCCAATCTTCTTCATGTAGTGCTGCTTCCAATTGCCTTTTCGTAAAGTCGTAATGTTCATATAGTCTCTTTGCATCTTCCCATCCGTCATTTGAGCGAGCATCTTGCAAAATACTTTCGTTCACAGCGGCAGAGAAAAGCGATGCTAACATGTCATCTTCAATTGAGGTATTCTGAACTTTCCAAGATGGCTGCTGAGACCAATGCTTCATGTCAGGTGCGAAGCTGCCGCTGACGAAAGCGTCCCATAATTCACTTGCGTCCTTTGTAAGTGCCGTAATAGGACCGTTCATTTGCATATTTGCAAATGAATTCATCGGTTTATTTGCGATGTATTCAAATGCCTGTGCATTCGTTAACATAACGCCTTGTTTTCCCTCATACGTTGCTTCTTTTAAAAACGTTCCGTAGAAGGAAGTAGAGTGCCATGCGAATGCATTTTTTTTCCAAGTTGCTACGGATAAGAGCGTACCGCTATCATCTTCTCCCCAAAGGAACCAACCTTGACTAACGTGCTGGAGCCTAATTGTTACTTCAGTTTGTATGATCATCGATTAATTTTCCTCTCCGTAATTCCTCTTGTAGTGCACGCAGACGTGAATGTAAGTTAGCGATATGAATAATGAAAGCATCCCATTCATCAGTTCGTTTCAGTCGTTTATAAAGCATACGTAATTTCTTTAAGTAACGAACGGCACGTTTATATGATTTGCGATTTCGCTCTTCAATTGCTTCCATTGCGGCATGGTGATAAAGAGGAAGTGCTGCTTCGGGCGCTTCTTTTTCAATATCTTTCAATGGTTCTTTCAAAAGTTCGATTACTTCGAATCCATATAAGAGCTGAAGTTCCGTCCATGCATGGTATTGTTTCTTCGCTAGTACGTATTGTTCATAATTTGTGAAACTATACGGTAATAGTTCTTGTAAAATCATTTCTAATCCCGCTTGTTCATTCGTATGCGTTGCATATGTCTCATACATCATCACAAATAATCGAACGATATCTTGTATGAAGACGGTATTCTCTTGTTCCGTTATCGTTTCTTTTACTTGTTTATAAGTAAAGGAAAGCCAGCTTTTAGCACGGTCCCACTGCATCGCACTTAATAACTCTTCTAACCAATAGAAGTAAAGGCTCACAACAGAAGCAGGCTGTTTTTTGAGTAATTCCATTGCCGATAAGTCTTCATTATTTAAAAAGAGCAGATGAGAAGATGCTAATGCTTTGGAAAGTGGATTGATTTTAGCATCGATTCGTTTTTCTTCTTCTTGTAGCTGCTCTTCTGTTCTTAACAGTTCACCCCATACGTGACGATAAATGAAGAATCGCTCTTGTGTATAGGCATCGGTAGAGAAGAATGCTTCATGTATGAGCCGAGCTGTTTCTTGTAAAATCGGTTTGGATTCTTCTGGAATCGCCTCTGTTTTTAGGTCCCTAACGGTAGATTCAACTTTATCAACGAATAGGCGAACGACGTTAACTGGTTGGTGATAAGAATATAGTTTGTTTGCTTCAAATTCTTGAATTTCTTCTAATAATTTTTGAAAGCAATAAAGTGCCGCGTGCAACTTAAATAATTCATGAATAGCAACGATGCGCGGAGCTTTCCGTTCTAATTTTGTATAGAAGTCTGTAAAAAGACTCATAAGAAAATACATTTGTTTATAAGTGAGCCGCGCTTGTTCTTTTTTAAATGATTCATATTCATTTTCAAAGTATGTTTGCCAACTTTTATAATCCATTTCTTCAAAAGCTGATGATTGCAATACTTGTCGTGCAGTTCGAATAGGAGGAAGAGAAGGTTTTGTATTATTTTTGAATAAAGTTAATACATCTCCTACCTGCCCAAAACTAGAAGCTGCAGATAGTAACACAGCAAGCATATGCTGACATTGCGTTGGCGCGAAGCAATCGCAATAGCTTTCAGTGACATTACGAATCGGGATGTGAACGCTATATACACTGCCTTCAGCATTTACAGTTCCGGATAGTGTATAGCCATCAAAGTCAACGTTATAGACAACACCACTACGATATAGGTGCCGAGCTGTAGCGACATGCTCCTGATCAGCAACTTGCTGTGGATCAAGCCCTTGAACGAATTCATTCGCAATCATCATAATTTCATCTTTCGTAATTGAGTCTTGCAGCATAATATTCCTCCGTACACAGATTTCTTTCCTTTACCATTATAAACAAAAAATGCTCAAAACAGAAAAAATGAAATTCTGATTCCCAAAAAGGATGTTGCCTAGTTGAACTTTCCTACTAGGAACATCCTTTTTGGGAATTAAGAGCGTGATTCTTGTAATACCGCTTTTACATATGGATCATGTAATATTTGTTTTATAATTGGTAACATGTTTTGCTCGAATGGAATATCAATAGGGAATGGCTTTTGAGAGCCTGGTTTTATTCCGTATTGTACGAGTTTGTAATGTGTATTTTCTTCAGACTTGAGCACAATTAATTTATAGCGATTGTCATCGTTTGTTAGCGAGAAGTCAATTGCGATTGCATCATATGTTACATCATCTTTATATATGTACGGTTTTGGTGTACCGACCCAGTCTACTTTTGCTTGTATATTCATGGACATAACCCCCTTATAGCTATTATAAAAAAATAAAAGCCAGCTCTCAATAAAGAGAACCGGCTGTAATTTAGCATTCATTGGTTATTTTAAAATTTTCACTTTAACAGTTTTGCGTCCCCATTTTTGAGAAGCGCTATCTGATCCAAGTAGAACGTCGATACGGTTACCTTTAATTGCACCGCCAGTATCACCAGCGATTGCTTCTCCATAACCTTCAACCCATACTTTAGATCCTAATGGGATTACTTTCGGGTCAACAGCGATCATTTTCATGTTTGGGTTCGCTGTTAGGTCATGACCCATTGCAGTTAATACACGGCCGCCGTATGTGCCACCGTTTTCGCTCGGATGAGCTGTATATGCTGTAGCTACAACTGTTAACTCACGACCATTAGAAGGTTCGCTAGTTTCAGCAGCTTTCACAGCAGGCTTAGCAGCTGTTTTTACTGGTGCAGGTGCTTGAGCCTTAGCTGGCGCTTGAGCTTTAGCAGGAGCAGGCGTTTCTTGTTTCTCGATAACAGGTGCTGTACCTGTTAAGAAAGGAACATGAACATAAGCCGTTTTCCCGTTATATTCAAATTGTAACCACTCATTTTGTACTTGGTTCGTTGTTTCGATCATATCGTCTTTCTTAAGCGTTCCAAGAATTTCTGAGTTTGTGTTCGCTTCAGCACGTACATTTAATACGTTAGCTGTTACATAGTAAGAGTTCTTTGTAAACTCTGTACTTACGAATGCGTCTTTACCATCTAATTTGATTTGTGACCATCCGTTTTCTGTATTTAGAACATCTAATTTATGACCATTCTGTAATTTACCGACAACTTTTGATTCAGTAGTAGGGTTTTCTCGTACATTTAGTACGTCTGTTTTTACAACAGTTTCTGCGTTAGCAGATGCGGTGAAAATCCCAAGACCAAAAACTGCTGCTGTTGCTATTCCAATTAATTTTTTCATGATAGCCTCCATTGCGTTTGTTTTCGTGTCCTCATTATAGCAACAGATTTTTTCGGATTTTGGGAAAACACACAATTACAAACCATTCGTAATAAGTCGTTAACAATTTGTAATATAGCTAGAATTAGAGGAAAGCGTTTTTCACTCCGTACTTTTAGTAGGTTTATAGTTATAGTCAAAATTTTTACTACAACATTTTTTTCAGTGGAGATAAAAGTATTGCTAAAGTGTTACGAAATGATTACTATACAGTTACATTCCTTGAGTATTTTACCGTTTTATGGGTAATATAGTTATATAAACATAAACATCTCGTTTGTGAAGTTATAAACACGCGCTATATACTAGCAAAAAAACCGCATAATTGTTACAAGAAGAAAGGGTTATAAAGAATAAATCTGCCCTTTTTTAAAACTGTAACACATCCTTTTTTGGGAAAATCTCTTCCCATCCGCATTTTTCTCACACAATTTGACAGTAGTATTCCAATCTTGTAGCTCTTGCAGAGTGAAAAGGTTGTACGGAAGGTAAGGCTGTCCACAAGAACTCTAATTGGTGAAGGCAAACTTGAGAGAGCCGAAAGAAAATCACCACAAAAAACTATGGTTTTCTATCCGATTTAACACATCGGAATTTATGATATTTACAAGAAATGAAACATACGAAGGGGGATTTGATGAGGAAACTGACGAAAACATTTATTGTCTCATTAACATTATGTATTACATTTACACTTTGGGGGATTATTCCCGAATCTATTATTGGAAAAGGTAGCTTAGGAAATGTAACGACTGCAATTCAAGCTGCGTTAGTTAGTAAGTTTGGATGGTTTTATATTATTTCCGTTTCTATTTTCTTAGGAATTGCTACTTTCTTAATTGTTTCTAAGTACGGTTCGATTCGTTTAGGTAAAGATGATGATGAACCTGATTATAGTTATATGACATGGTTTGCTATGTTATTTAGTGCCGGTATGGGAATCGGTTTGGTTTTCTGGGGCGTTGCAGAACCATTGAATCATTTATACACACCTCCGTTTGGAGAGGGTGCGACTGAAGAGAGTGCACGTCTTGCACTTCGTTTCTCATTTTTCCATTGGGGATTACATCCGTGGGGATTATATGCACTTGTAGCATTATGTATTGCGTATTTTACATTTAGAAAAGGAAGAGCAAGTACAATTAGTGCGACAGTGGGTCCACTATTTAAAGGCGGTGAACATGGCCGTATTGCACATATGTTTGATGTTCTAGCTGTATTTGCGACAGTATTTGGTGTGGCGACATCATTAGGACTTGGGGCAAAGCAAATTGCGGGTGGTGTTAGTTATTTAACATCCATTCCAAACTCATTACCGACACAGTTAGTAATCATCGGAATTGTAACTGTTCTTTATATGCTATCTGCACAAACGGGACTCGATAAAGGAATTAAATATTTAAGTAATGCGAATATTATTTTAGCGTTTGCACTTATGATAATTGTATTATTTGCAGGTCCAACAAACTTTATTATGAATTATTTCACTTCAACAATCGGATCATACATTCAAGAATTACCAAGTATGAGTTTCCGTTTAAGTCCATTAAATGAAGGCGGAAATCAATGGATTCAGTCATGGACAATTTTCTACTGGGCATGGTGGATTGCATGGTCACCATTCGTAGGTACGTTTATTGCTCGTGTGTCACGCGGGCGTACAATTCGTGAATTTGTTATTGGTGTGTTACTCGTACCAACAGTAATTGGTGCGCTTTGGTTCTCTGTTTTCGGAGGAACAGGTATTCATATGGAATTGTTCGACGGGGCGAATATATATGGTCAAATTAAAGAAATGGGCACAGAAGTAGGATTGTTTGCTATGTTAGACCAGATGGGTAGTATGGGCCCGGCTTTATGTGTGTTAGCTATTTTACTTATTTCAACATTCTTTATTACATCGGCAGACTCTGCTACGTTTGTTCTAGCGATGTTAACGACACATGGTAGCTTAAACCCACCAAATCGCATCAAAATGGTTTGGGGTATTGTTCTAGCGGCGATAGCTTCGACCTTATTGTATGTCGGTGGATTAGAGGCGCTGCAAACTGCGTCGATTATTGCGGCATTCCCATTTGTATTTGTTATTTTCTTTATGATTGCAGCGTTGTTTAAAGAACTGCAAAAAGAAGGACGTATGAAACAACATTAATAATAGAAGAAAAAAATTCTGCATATATAAATAGTATTAGGACTGTCGAATGTCGGCAGTCCTTTTTCACTGTTCTATACTATTGTAGGAAAAGCATTACTTTGTTGCGGAATACTATAGATATCGGTAATTTAAAAAGAAAAATCGATATAGTTCGACAATATCCGATATTTTACACATTATATTCATATTTGTGACAAAAATATGTCGGAAATGTGTTGTCACTTTTATGTATATGTGCTATATTATTTCCTGTAAGCGATTTCAAATAGTTTTAAATCGCATTCAAGGGGGACAACTAGAATAATGAAACGTTACGAAAGAAAGTGGAAGCATATTTGCTTGAAACGTGTGGCACATCGAAATGCCCAAGAAAGCACGGAACCGAAGACTGAAACTCGTAAAGAGCATCAAGAGAAGCAATTGGTTCTACAAAAATAGCAATCACTTTTTCGTATATAAATGAAGGTCGATCGTTCGTTGGGGGATGGACGTGAAATAACTTTCTGCTAAGGGGTATTGTCTGATATATAGTATTACGGTAAAAAATAAGCACAGAGCATACGGCGCTCTGTGCTTATTTTTTAATGAAATCTATTTTTCTTTTTTAAATCGTACTGTTTTATCCCAACCAATTACTTGTTTCTTGCTCTTTGCGCGTAAGTAAAGAATGAGACTGCGAATAAACAAATACGTAAAGAGCTGTGCGTACGTAAAGTACATAATGACGCTTATGAAAATGTTGGTCGGTGTAAAGGTTCGTTCGACGCTCTGGGCACTAAATAATTGAGAAACATATGTAATATATGCGACATACCACATAAATAGTAATGGAATGCTATATTGAATTTGGAATATGCCGAGCAGTCCAATTACAAACCAAACGTTTGAAATGATTAGGAATAGCCAAAATACGACATACACTAAAACTTGTTGTAAGGAATGGACGAGAAGTTTCCCTTTAAAGAAGCTTAACGAAGAAAACATTTTTTCTAAAATGTATAAGTTTCCTTGAAGCCAACGTGTACGCTGTTTAATAAGAATGTTTAAATGCTCAGGTTCTTGTTCCCATGTAATCGATTCCGGGACGATTGGTAAGAGATAGCCCTTTTGGGTAATTCTTAATGTTAATTCGGCATCCTCTGCGATTGCATAAGGGTCATAGCCGCCAAGTTCTTCTAATGCGGAACGACGAAGAAGCATATTTGTTCCGGTTAGTGAACCTGTTTGGAATAATAGCCAGCGTCCAGATTGCATAAGGAGCTGGAAAATCTGAAATTCTAATGAAATCATTCGTGTAAGCCAATTTCTTTTTTCATTTACTGTACGAACGTGTCCAACTGCTCCAACGGCATCCTTTGTTGTTTCAGCATGTTCTACGAGCATTCGCAGTGCATGTGGTTCAGGTTGATTATCTGCATCGTAAACACAGAAATATTCACCATCCGAAATGCTAAGGCCGTAGTTTAATACACGCGATTTTCCTTTCGGTTCGCCAGGTGGTACACGAATGTGATGAATATGAGCATAAGCTCTGTCGAAATCATCGCCAATTTCAGGTGTTTCATCTTGAGAGTTATCGTTTAATAAATAAACGTTTAGTTTGCCTGGGTATTCAATCTTTGCCATCGCTTCCAAGGTATCTTTAATAACAACCCCTTCATTATGGGCAGGTATTAAAATATCTACACTTGGATAATGTTCTAGCGTACGATCTTTTCGTTTACTATTTCGATGAATTAAGCCTGCAATTGTTAAGAAAGAGTAATAAACGAGTAAACCAGAGAATAGAAAGGCCGTAAAAATCAATACATATTTAATTGAAAATGTGATGCTGATCCAGAAAACAAGTACACAAAACAAAATAAATAAAAGAAGCATAACGAGTGTCATCATAGTGGGGTATGTCCTTTTGTATTGATTTGTTCTCGTTTTATTTTAATATCTTGAATTGCTTCAGCAGCAAGCCATTGCTTCATTTTTGGATGTAGACGGTTCATTACAATGTCAGCACCGGCTTCATTTGTATTTTGTAATAAAATGACTAATGTGTTGCTGTCATATTCAGCAGCAAGGTCAAAGTCAGTTCTGACTGTATCAACTAATAATGAAGCTACACGATCCATGACGCTTTCCTTCGTATATTTACTAAAGGAAGTGAAATCGAAGAAAATGATAATGCCTGTTTCATTACGACGATTCATCGCAGTTGTTAATAATGCTTGTCGTCTTTCGAATTCTTGTCTTGTTAATAATTTTGATTCTCCAATGTATTGCTCAAGCACTCTCACTCGTTCAGTTAACTCTTTATTTTTAAGGATAACCTTTTTTAATAGATGGGTTGAAATATAAACAATGAAGAAGTTAGCTGCCATCAGGAAGTGGGTAATAATATATTCCCATTGATCTGATGTACTCCATAAGTGAAGCCATGCTTCATAAAATAAATAGAATACTGAAATAATGGTTCCCAGTATGAAGAAAATAAATGCTGTTTTATCAGCTAAAAATAGGAATAGTACATTTATGATGACATATATAATTGTAAAAATGAGCGCGTGCTCATATTTCGTCACATGTACAGTAGTAAAATAAAATAAAATTTGTAAAATCCACATAGAGAGGACTTTATAGGACTTATCTTTCACGAAACGTTCCTCCTTAAAGATAATTCGTGCTGGATATTTGTAGTATGCACAATTATTAAGAAATGGACCATGTAGCTGGAAGTCCTTTTTTAGTGAGCGACATCAAGTAGTATCCCTCTTGTACAAGAAAAAATAAACAGACATACTAATTATTGTAACATATTGTCTATACATCTAGACATAAAGGGTTTAATATATATAAAAATTATGTTTATACTATATAAAAAAGCCTCCTTTTTAAAAAGGAGGCTTTCATGAATTTATAGGAACATCATACCTGCAACTGCTGCGTTTAAGAAGTTCGCTAGTGTACCAGCGATAACTGCTTTAATCCCTAATTGTGCAATTTGTTTACGGCGAGTAGGAGCTAACGTTCCTGTTACACCTAATTGAATTGCGATAGAAGAGAAGTTTGCAAAACCACAGATTGCGAATGTTAAAATCATATTTGTTTTTGCAGATAACTCTGCCATGTGTGGTCCTAAGTTTGCATATGCAACGAATTCGTTGATTGCAAGTTTTTGACCGATGAAACTTGCTGCTTGCACGGCTTCACCTGGTGAAACCCCGATTAAGATTGCAAATGGTGATAGTAAGTAACCGAAGATTAAATCAAGGCTAAGTTTAATATCGAACCAAGAACCAACCAATCCTAATAGGCCATTTAATAAAGCGATTAATGCGATGAAAGCCATTAACATTGCTGCTACGTTAATAACAAGTTGCATACCTTCAGATGCACCGCGTGCAGCTGCGTCAATAACGTTCGCATCTTCACGTTCTGTAGAAAGTTCAACGTTATTATCTACTTTTTCTGTTTCTGGCATAATTAATTTTGCAATTAATAAACTTGATGGAGCTGCCATAATTGCTGCTGCTAATAAATGCTCTAACGGAATGCCCATCGCTGCATAGCCGACAAGAACCGATCCGGCAACAGCTGTCATACCACTTACCATAATAGTGAAGAACTCACTGTTAGTTAAACGTGCTAAGTAAGGTTTAATTAAAATTGGTGCTTCTGTTTGTCCTAAAAATACAGTCGTTACTGCATTTAAGCTTTCTGCCTTAGAAGTTCCAAGAAGTTTACTTAATGCACCACCAATGAAACTAACTAATTTCTGCATAATACCTAAGTAATATAAGATTGCAACTAATGAACTAATAAATACAATTGGAAGTAGTGCTTGAATAACGAAGATAAATCCCCAAGGTCCTTTTGCGTTGACTAAATCCCCAGCAACGAACCTAATTCCCTCGTAAGAAAAATTGATTAATCCTTGAACACCGTCAGCAGCAATTTTTAAGCCTGCTTTTCCAGCATCCCATCGTAATACAATAAATGAAAATGTCATTTGTAATGCTAGCGCGATTAAAATTGTGCGCCAATTAATAGCTTTGCGGTTGGAAGATAATAAGAAAGCGATTGCTAATACTCCAATCACGCCGCCAATTCCCCATAAAATATTCATGCAGTGTATGCTCCTTCCTCATAGTAAAAAAGTGTATAAACCAGTTGTCTATACTTTTGCGAATATAACATCTTAAGTAACTTATCATAATGGACATCTGAGGTCAAACGTCTAACGAAAAGTTTAAATAAAAAGAAAATTCTTTGAAAAAACACATATGAAATGAATTGACATGAAATAGGTTATGTTTTTTGTGGAAATATATTCATTATGATAACGTTTTGGACAATTTTCATGGAATATAGTGTACGAAATAGGAAAATGGATACATTATTTTTTCATGGATAGAGAGTAAAAGGAGGGGGATATAGGGAACACATAATAAAAAGAGCCCTCTAGTAAACTAGAAGGCTCTGAAACTATAACTTAAGGTGCTTTCGTATACCCTAAGAAATGGCTTTTCCAATAAGAATTGTTTAATGAAGCGATTGCTACACCTTTATCTCCAGATTGGATAAATGATCCGCCCCCAAGGTAGATACCCATGTGAGAAGGACCTGCTTTATAAGTGTCTTTGAAATAAATTAAGTCTCCAGGTTGTGGACTTGAAGTTTGTGGTAAGCTGCTCCAATATCCAGCAACACTTTGACGGCTAATGTTATGACCAAATTTCTTAAATACGTGGTAGATGTAACCACTGCAGTCAACACCGTTAGCAGAAGTACCGCCCCAAACGTATGGTACGCCTTGCATAGATTTCGCGTATGCAAGTAGAGAAGAACTGTCACCGCTATTATTAGTGTTATTGTTGTTGTTATTTTGATTGTCGTTAGGCTTATTATCTACTGCGCCGCCAACTGGTGTTTTAGATAGGAAACGTGTTCCGATGTAACCAGTTTGACCGTTGTAGTTAATTTTGCTCCATCCAGAGTTTTCAGAGATTACTTGAACCTTCTGTCCTTGTGGAAGTGCGCCTATGATTCTATAATTTGTACCTTCGCCGCTACGTACATTTAGTGCAGAAGCATTAATGTAGTAGTCGCCAATTGCACCTTGATCAGGTTGTTTCGGCTGATCTGGTTGTTTCGGTTGTTCAGGAGTAGCCGTGCCACCTTTAACGAATTTTACAAATTCGCTACTAACATAGCCTGTTTTTCCTTGGTAGTTTACTTTAAACCAGCCGTTTTCAGATCCAACTACGTTTAATGTTGTACCATTTAACACGCCGCCAATTACACTATGGTAAGCAGCAGGGCCTGTACGAACACGTAGAGATGTTGCGTTAACGACGTAAGTACCACCAGTTTGAACAGTTCCATTATTATTTTGTTCTGGCTTATTATTTTGCTCTTGGTTGTTACCTTGAGTGACGTTTTCGTTAGAACCACCTTTTGTTACGTAGTCTTTGCTTAAGTAAGCTGTTTGTCCTGCGTAATTGATTTTGAACCAATCTTGAACTTCGCCTACAACTTGTACTACTTGTCCTTGTTTAACAGAACCTACAGTTGGATGAGAAGTGCTAGGACCTGTACGAACGCGAAGGGAAGATACATTTACTGTATAGTTTCCGCTTGCTGGTTGAACAGTTGCTTCATTGTTACTATTGTTGTTATTGCTTGTAGAGCCAGTATTTGAAGAAGCGCCTGATACAAATTGGCTACTAACATAACCAGTTTGTCCGTTATGGTTGATTTTCACCCAACCATTTTCTTCTCCAATTACGTTTAAAGTTTGTCCTTCATATACACGTCCTGAAACAGAACTAGAAGTGTTAGGAGCTGTACGTACACGTAATACATCAGCAGTAACTTTATTGTTGCCACCTGTACTTACATTGTTATTTGTTTTTGCACCATTTTTTGATACAAATTCGCCACTAACATAGCCTGTTTGTCCATTATGGTTAATTTTGAACCAACCATTTTCTTCTCCAATTACGTTTAATGATTGACCATTATAAACGCGAGAGATGACGTCGTGAGAAGTACTTGATCCTGCGCGAACATGTAGCACGCTAGCATTCACCGTATATGATGAATTGTTTGATGCGGAAGCTTGGACAGTTTGTGTAGCAGCCTTTTGTGTATTTTGTTCAGGGGCAGCTTGAACACTATCGAGTGTAGGGGCTGCTCCTCCTGCTACAGACACTGCCGCAAGACCGGCAAGGTATTTTTTCATAATTTGTCGATTCCTTTCTGTCTGTAATGTAGTGAAGAAATATTTACCAACTGTTAAAAATTCTAAAGAGCATGTCGATTACTGTCAAGACTTATGCGGGAATCTGAATATGACAAAAAGATTACAAGAAAAAATCAAGGCATAAATTCATACCTTGATTTCCATTTAAATACATATATTTGATGTGGAAAATGAGAAGATTATTCGTATTTAGGAAGATGTGCTGTTGGATTTTAAAAGACTTTGAGAAAATGACCTTTGTAGTAATTTGGTGATAGGGCCAACTTGACCATCTTGAATCGCAGTTCCATCGAGATGGGTCATCGGCAAAATTTCAATAGTCGTTCCCGTAAAGAAGCATTCATCGGCTTGATAAACATCGCGAACGCTGAAAAGCTCTTCTTGTACAGGAAGTTGAAGGGTGTTAGCTAAAGAAAGGACGTACTGACGAATAATTCCGTTTAAAATAAGATGATTAGCTGGATGCGTATATAGCGTTCCGTTTTTTATGAGAAAGAAGTTAGAATGGCTACCTTCCGTTACAATACCATTTCGTACGAGAAGTGCTTCTTTACACCCTTTGCGTTCAGCTTTCGTATAAGCTAATACATTTGGTAATAAATTTAGCGATTTAATATCACAGCGGAGCCAGCGTGTATCAGGTTCTGATATAGCACGTACACCGTATTCAATCCATAAAGATGGTCTTTCTTTTTTTGAAATATAAGCATAGATTGTCGGAGATGTGTCATATGAGAATGCATGTGCTCGAGCTTGTACACCACGAGATACTTGTAAGTAAATTGTTCCGTCTTCGTGGAAATTATTGTTTTCAATTAATTTGTAGAGTAAGGTGATGAGTTCGGCTTTTGAGAAAGAGAGTGATAATTCTATTTCTTCCATGGATCGATATAATCTTGTTAAATGTGGGTCTAATAAGTGAAAGTTTCCGTTATAAAGGCGAATAACTTCATAGACTCCATCGCCAAATTGTAAACCTCTTTCTTCAAGTTCTATGTACGCGCGATGTTTCGTTGTATCAATAACTGCATCATTCCATAGTACAAATCTTTCGTATGCCAATTTTCGTCCCATCCTTTCGTTAGTACATGAATAAAAATCACTATAGTAATTTTTATGTAAGCAATTCTCTACATATGACGTATATGTATTTGTAAATCATAGAGAAGTAGTGGTGATTTATAGCATTTTGTATATACAAATTCGAAAATGAGAAATAAGAATCCTGCTTTTTGAAAAAAAAAGCAACATTCGTATGGAATGTTGCACAAGGAGGGTAGCTATCTTTCATAGGGACATCGTCTTTAAAGGTTTCATTTATGCAAACAAAACACTTGGAAAGACAATTATAAGAAAGTTGAAAACAAATGATGCGCATATTTCTCTAAGGGATCTTATTAAAGATGAGAGATAAGAAATATGTGGAACCTCGTTTACATATTTTATTATAAAGATGTTTCGTTAATGTGGTGTAAATATTAGATGAAGGTTATGTAATTTTAAAGTTAATGTATAGAAGAATTTGTAGAGAGGAAAATAAAAAAAGAGGCTGAGATTACTCAGCGCTCTTCTTGTCTTCTTTAATAGCCGTTTTTACTTCACCAGTTTTGATCTTATTGCTTTCAGAGAAGCGAAGTAAGTCGCCTTCAATAATTTTGTCTGACATATTTAGCTCATTTTGTGCACGGTCAATAAGTGGTTGAGCCTCTTCTTTCGGTAATTGCAGAACTTCACCTGTGTTACGGTCGTAGAATGTACTGTTTGTGTACATGTACTTATCTGTAATGAAGCTACCGTCACGAAGAACAACGAATCCTTTATTGTCTGGTGAGAATACGTCATGACCGAATTGAATTTGATTCGTAGAATCTACACCAAGTAAGTTTAGAATTGTTGGTTTAATGTCAATTTCACCAGTTGGTTTTGAAATTGTTTTACCTTCTTTTTGACCTGGAACGTGAATAAACATCGGTGTTTTTTGTAAGTTCATATGGTCAAATGTAGTAATTTCTTCTTTTCCTAAGAACTGTGCCATTGCACGGTTATGGTTTTCAGAAATACCATAATGGTCACCGTAGAATACGATAACAGAGTTGTCGTAAATACCTTCTGCTTTTAGACGCTCAATAAAGTGTTTCATTGCTTCGTCTAAGTAGCGAGCTGTTACCATATAGCGGTCAAATACACCATCACCAGAATTGTACTCGTCGATTAATTTCGTACTGTCATCATAAGTGAATGGGTAATGGTTTGTTAAAGTAAGGAAGCGAGTATAGAACGGTTGCTTCACTTGTTTTAACATATCGATAGACTGATCGAAGTATTCGATATCTTTTAATCCCCAATTTAATTTTGTTTCTGGCGTAATCTTGTAGTCAAGCTCGTTGTAGTAACGATCATAACCAAGTGCCGGATACATAATGTTACGGTTCCAGAACGTTGCGTTGTTCGCGTGGAATACTGATGTGTGATATCCTTGCTGACGTAAAATTTCTGGAGTTGCTGTATATTCGTTATTACCGTGTGTGAAGAATACAGCACCACGGTCTAGTGGATACATTGAAGTATCTACTAAGAATTCAGCATCAGATGTTTTTCCTTGCCCAGTTTGATGGAAGAAGTTATCGAAGTAATAACTTTCTTTCGCAAATTGGTTTAGGAATGGTGTAACTTCTTGTCCGTTAACTTGCGCACCAATTAAGAATGTTTGTAATGATTCAAGAGAGACAACAATTACGTTTTTCCCTTTTGCAGTACCATACATATTTGGATCTGGTTTACTTTGTGTTGTTTTCACGTAGTTTTCTGCTTCTTGTAATTTACTACTATCAGCAAACGCTTTTTGTGAACTTGATTTTGCTTGTAAGCCAAGATCGTATGCTTGGTGTACATATAATCCTAAGTTTTTAACAAGCATAACGCGGTCGAATGAACGTGTTAATAGTTCTGGACGCTCAGCTTCTGCAAATCCTAGGTTTACGCAGAAAATAGCAACCGTTGACACGAAGTATAGGGAACGCATCGGGCGTGCTACACGTTCTGTCGGTGCAAAATCTTTCTTTTTCTTCTTCAATAGAACGAAGAATACGATAATATCCGCAAATGCAAGGATGATTTTGAAGTTAAATAATTCTTTCACACTAGAACCTAAACTTCCGAAATTAGATGTTTGTCCTAGTACTGGTAAAGTAACGAAGTCATTGTAGAATCCGTAGAACATTACGTTACCAACAAGGATGAACGTTAAGATAAAGTTAATTCCTAGTGCTATATAGTTACGTTTTTTCCCTTTTGCAAATAATGCAAGACCCACAAACAGTAATGATGCTGCTAATGGACTAATGAATAAAATGAATTCTTGCATGAACGATTCAAGTTTTAAATCGAAGCTAGTGCGTGTAATGATGTAGGTTTTTAGCCATACGGCCAAAGCTACGAATAAAGTGAAACGCACATTTTGAAATTGCGATTTCATGGTTTCTTTCATTCATTTCCACCCTTTCTCTATCAGGCTTGGTCGATTTTGGAGCGAAAAATGCTAAAATAAAAAATACATAGTTTTCTTGGTCATAATTAGAGTTTCTATATTCACCCATATACGACTTTAACTATGCATACCCTTTTTGGTTTCTTGTGCTGCTCATAAGCATAACGTCATTTCTGTATTATACAACAAAATTCATTTCTGAGAAACACTATAACATTTTACATTTTTTGTATGTGATTTGTCACTACCAGAGAAAACTTTAACATTCGTTTATCTGCTCGTCAACTAGAAAATATAACAAAAATAGAAAAGAATGTTAAGCGGAATTGAAAGTTTTTTGGTTGAGAAATATGGAATAGAAATCTTTAAGTGGTTGTCTAGAAAACTATTATATGAAGGAAAATACGAAAAAATTAACGAACACTTGTTCTTTTTGGTTTTGTTTGTTACAATGAAATTTCATTGATAGATTATGTGTAATTTTGATGAACTTTTACTGATAACATAACATATTGTAGCTTATTTCTTTTGAAAAATAGGGAGGCTTTTGAATGAAACAAAAATTTTCAGTTGAAGCGTTTTGGAAGAAAATAAAACATGTTGCGAAGCAGGCAGGGCAGTCGGTAATCTATGCGAGTTTATTGTTGTTTTACGTTTTGCAAAGACCGGATGTTCCAAAACGAGTGAAAATTATTGTAATCGGAGCACTTGCTTATTTCATTGCACCGATTGATGCAATCCCAGATTTCGTTGCTGGAATTGGTTATACGGATGATTTAGGTGCGTTAATGGCCGCACTATTACAAGCATCGATATACGTAAATGAAGAAGTGAAAGATAAGGCACGAGTGAAGTTGGCAGAATGGTTTGGTTCGGATATAGACACATCATTTATCGATCAAAAATTAGATCAATAGGTGAGACCTGTCGGATGACAGGGCGAACGTAAGCGAGGAAGTGCATTATGCCATCAGGAAGAACGCATACGAAAATAAACTTAATATCCCTTCCGGTTGTTTTGTTTATGCTCTTTTCGTATGGATTAACAAATTTTGATTTTTTATTAACTTTTGCAATTGGCTTTTTAGTAGGTACTTCATTTTTAACACCGGATTTAGATACGTACAGTAATGCGTATAATAAATGGGGATTCCTGCGCATTTTTTGGTATCCATATAGGAGCGTAATGCCCCATCGTTCCTTCTTCACACATACGATTATAATTGGTGATATTATTCGTATTGCATATATGTTAATCGTGTTTTCTCCGTTTTTATTCCTATTAAATATAATAGCGTTCGACGGAAATTTAATAGAAATTACGAAGGAATACGAGGTTGAAATTGTAACGTTTGTAATGGGAATTGTTGTGGCGAGTACGCTCCACATTATAGCGGATAAAGCAAATACGCGCCGAAAGAAAATGATGAGAAAAAAGAAGAAACGCAGAAGATAAAAAAACCGTCCCAAAAGGTATTTTGGGACGGTTTTTTTCTTATTAATAGGTAGGTTACTCTTGTCGAATCGCCGATAAAATTTCATTTGCGATTATGCGACAGTTTCTTTTTAATCAAACGTTTGTTTAAAACTAAGCTTTCAGTACCTTAATCCCTTTCACGATATTCCAAATGAAGTAGTATAAGCTAATGATTCCGCAAATGCATAAGACGATGATTGCTCCAATTCCAAGTGTTACGTCAGGTTGATCAGATCCGATGCCCATAATTCCTAAAATAACTAACCCAATAAATGAAGCAATGCTTGGAATAATATGTGTCCATAGAGCACGTTTTGCATGTGGTTTCGTTTCAGAATCACCCACAATCCACACGATAATAGGGAATAAGATAGGCGCAAATAATACACTAAAGTATGATAAAGCTGCTAATATTTTGTTTCCGTTCATATATATCACCTCATAAGTAATGTCCGTTGTTATACCTTTAGTATGCAGTAAATTTGGTAAGCTTCCTATCGATTAACATTACAAGAACGTGACGTTTTTGTAAGATTTTCTGTTTAAATGATAAAATTTTCAAAAAAATCTTTTTAAATGAAAATTGGTGTGATAAAATTAATGAAAACGTTTTCGTAGGCGTTTATATTTTTTTAGACTTAAAGGTATGATGACCTGATAGTCTATTGATAAGGTTATATCTATTTAAAAGGGGATTCTTTAGGGGGAGAGAACAATGAACACATGGACACAAGTTTACGATCCGTTCGGTAACATTTGGATTTCGGCAGCAGTCGCACTTATTCCAATCATCTTTTTTTTCTTAGCTTTAGCAGTTTTCCGCATGAAGGGGTATGTGGCAGGATTTATTACAGTTGTATTAACGATTTTGGTGGCTTTATTTGCGTATAAAATGCCATTCACAATGGCAATGGCAGCGACCGGATACGGTTTCTTATACGGATTATGGCCAATTGCGTGGATTATCATTATGTCAGTATTTTTATATAAAATTTCTGTGAAAACAGGTCAATTTGATGTCATTCGTGCATCTGTATTATCCATTACGAATGACCATCGTTTACTCGTTATTTTAATCGGATTTTCATTTGGAGCATTTTTGGAAGGGGCAGCAGGATTTGGTGCACCAGTAGCGATTACGGCAGCGCTTCTTGCAGGTCTTGGGCTAAATCCTTTATATGCAGCAGGTCTTTGTTTAATCGCAAATACTGCACCAGTAGCGTTCGGAGCGATGGGGATTCCGATTACAGTTGCTGGACAAGTAACAGGCATTGATCCACATAAAATTGGACAAATGGCTGGGCATCAATTACCGTTCTTATCTTTATTTGTTCCGTTCTTTATCGTATTTTTAATGGATGGTTTTAAAGGAGTAAGACAAACGTGGCCTGCTTTATTTGTAGCCGGTAGTTCATTTGCAATTACACAGTTTATTACAGCAACGTTTTTAGGGCCAGAACTTCCTGATATTACGTCAGCGCTTGTAAGTTTAGTAAGTTTATCCCTATTCTTAAAAGTTTGGCAGCCGAAAGAAATTTATCAGTCTAAAGAAGCGAATAGTGAAGTAGCAGCAACGACGACATCTATGCCGAAACTAACAGTAGGAAAAGTAGTAAAAGCATGGTCTCCGTTCATTATTTTAACTGTGATGGTAGTCATTTGGAGCCAAAGTTTCTTTAAAGCATTATTCGCTCCAGGTGGTGCTTTAGAAAGTCTCGTATTTAAATTTGAAGTTCCAGGCTTGCACAATTTAGTAATGAAAGCAGAGCCAATTGTAAATAAACCAACACCTTATGAAGCAATCTTGAAATTAGATGTTTTATCAGCGACTGGAACAGCAATTTTAATTGCTTGTATCATTTCTATCTTTATTTTGAAAATGAGTGCAAAAGATGCAGTAGCCACATTTAAAGAAACGTTAAACGAACTAAAAATGCCAATTCTATCTATTGGATTCGTATTAGGATTCGCATTTATCGCAAACTATTCTGGTTTATCTTCTACATTAGCGTTAGCACTTGCAGGAACTGGCGGACTATTCCCGTTCTTCTCACCATTCTTAGGCTGGATTGGGGTATTCTTAACAGGATCAGATACGTCAGCGAACGCACTGTTTTCGAATTTACAAGCAATTACAGCGCAGCAAGTCGGTGTATCTGAAGTGCTTCTCGTTGCAGCAAATACAACGGGCGGTGTAACAGGTAAAATGATTTCTCCGCAATCAATTGCGATTGCTTGTGCGGCAGTTGGACTTGCTGGGAAAGAGTCAGATTTGTTCCGCTTTACATTGAAGCATAGTTTATTCTTCGTTACTATTATTGGGATTATGACGTATGTGCAGGCTTATTATTTAACGTGGATGATTCCGTAAGAGGTTCTAGAGCAAGCGATATTATTAATAAGATAGGTAAAGAAAGGGCAGAAAGGAAAAGTTCTTTTCTGCCCATTTTTGTCCTTATGAGAAAATATTATGTTATTTTATTTTTTTCCACAGCTGTTGGATAAATTCATATGTTCAATAAATAATTTCTTACCAATTTTATGTTTATGCTCTTCTAATGTTCTTTGTATTGCAGCACCTGTCTGACTTTCAAAACTATCATGTAATTCGTTGCTTATATTTTTTAGTTGCTGGTCCATATTATTAAAAAGTGCTAAATTTTTGCGTAGTAACAACTGATTTTCGATTATTACTTCATTTGTTTTTGAGGATACTTCTGTTTTTAAAAATGCTCTGTGCATTTGTTTTTCTAATTGTTTCTTTTCGGCTAATAATTTATCCATGACATGATCTGCCATGTCCCCTATGGCATGCTCAATTTCCTTTTCTATCTTTTTAATTTCTCCTATAAAATCAATCATATTATCGCCCCACTAACCCTTTATAGTCAGCACCTAATTGCTGGTCTTTATCACGCAATGAATTGGCCGCAGAGCAAATTTCATCACTCAAATATGATAATGTTTGTAGTTCTTTCTGTAAGAGAATCATTAAATGTTCCGCTAAACTTGCATTATGAAAATAATCCTTCCCATTTTGTCTCATTTTTGCAATCTCTGCGATTGTATCATCTACCTCGTATTCTTCTAGCAAGTGATATTTACCACCTGGGCCTGTCTCACCTTTTAATTGATTTTTTAACTTTTGGATTGCTTCTTCTTCTTTTCTTTGAAATTCTTCTATATTTCGTATAACATCTCGTAATATATAACTAACGGTTTGCAGTTTTTTTCCTTGTTGTATAATTTCATCTGGTTCTAATTGTAATGTAATATTTCCGTTGGAGTGAAACATACCTTTAAATGTATCCGCGGGATGCTCACCCATAAATAGAAGACCAAGTAAACCATGAGAAGTTCCATTACTTTTTACTGTATACTGTCTACCTATCATTTTAGCGCCAAATTGTGTGAAATTGCCTACTGCGTCTTTCTTATGAGTGTAATCTATTATTTTGTTATTTAGTTCTCCTGAATCTACTCTTTCTTTTGCTTCATTACTTAGTAATTTGTAAATATTTGGTGCGGCATAAGTTGTTGCATAAAAGTTTCTTTCTGATGCTACATAGTGAGCCTCAGCAGCACCTTTGCTATGTCCAGTAGCATGAATATAAGTTGGTTTGTATGTTCGATTTACGTGATCTACAAATTCTAAAGAGCTATCAAATGATGTAGGTTCAAATTTTACTTCCTGTGTTGCAGTGTTTAGCTTATATTTTTTGGGATTTCCTATTGAAATTTGATTTATATCTATAGTAAAATCTCCATCAAATTTGCCGAACTCTGTTCCTCGGAATGCAAAAATTATATTTTCATAATGCTTTTTATTTGGTTCATAATCTTTTGCAGGTACAACAGCGATTGCTTGTAATCCATTGTTTACTTTTTCCTTATCTGCATCAATGGATTCTACAACCCTCCATACTTTACCATTAGCCCCTTCTATTGCAGCACCTTGGTGTAAATAATCGTCATTATAAACATTGTCAGATAACTTGAAATAATCTTCGTCTGTTGCAATTGGATTTTTTTTCAATTCATTCATATGTTTCCACCCGTTTCATGATATATTTTTATTATCTTCACATATAAGGGGATTTTTAATGAAAAAGAAATTATTTGTTTTTTTATCCATTATTTGTATTATAACAGGAGGATACGTGACGATGGAATATGTAAAGAACAAAGATAAAGAAGAGCAGTTTTGGAAAGAACAAGAAGCGAGAATAGAAAAATATATTCATTATAATATTAAAGAGGTAAAATCGATTACATTTAAAGAGCGTAGTGTGACTCCGATGGGTGTTCCTCATATATCTGGGTACATAAACGAAAATAAAGAATTATGGTTCGATGCAAGTATTAGCACTACGAAAGAGTTTGAAAGAGACTTTGGGTGCTCTGGGGAATTATATGATAATTATGTGAAAAAACCAGCAAAATCCGTATCTGAAATTGAAAAGGAAGAGAAGCATAAACAGTCGGAATAAATGTTTTTAATAAAAAATCATCTGTTTGTCAGTATAGGATGAAATTATATTGATTATTAAAATGCAGGATTACTGAAAATTAGTAAAAGAAATAACCTTTGCATTTTTTAGATTATAGGTTATGATGGGAAAGTATTGAAAATTAAATCAGTGATAAACTAGGGGTGCCTAACGTATGCGTAGGCTGAGAGAGAAGCGTGTGAACTTCTTAACCCTTTGGACCTGATCTGGCTCGTACCAGCGTAGGGAAGTTAATGGCTTTACATAATTATGTCTTTATGAGCCAGGTCCTTATTTTTTTATGGACCTGGCTCTTTTTATTTTGGCATACGCTGGCCATATCTCGTCCTTGTCACGAACAGGGGGCAATAAAGGTTATGAAACAGTCTGTTTCTGCTGAGCAAATTGAATTGAAATCGAGTTTACCAGGAAGTAAGAAAGTGTATGTGGATGGGCCTCGCGCGGGTATGAAAGTGCCGATGCGCGAGATTGAACAAAGCGATACGAACGGTGTTCAAAATCCGCCAATCCGTGTGTATGATACGAGTGGACCTTATACAGATCCAGAGTATAAAGTGGAGCTGGAAAAAGGGATTCCAACGCCGCGCCACTCTTGGACCCTGGGGCGTGGTGATGTAGAAGAATACGAAGGGCGCGAAGTAAAACCAGAGGATGACGGTGTGAAAGTTGCTTCAAAACATACACCTGTTTTCCCGCAAATGGACCGTAAGCCGCTTAGAGCGAAGCAAGGTGCAAATGTTTCGCAAATGCATTATGCGCGTAATGGCATTATTACGTCTGAGATGGAATATGTTGCGATTCGTGAAGGGGTAGAGCCTGAATTTGTTCGTAAGGAGATTGCAGAAGGTCGTGCGATTTTGCCGGCGAACATTAACCATCCTGAAGCGGAACCGATGATAATTGGACGTAATTTCCACGTAAAGGTAAATGCAAATATCGGAAACTCTGCTGTATCGTCTTCTATTGCAGAAGAAGTAGAGAAGATGACGTGGGCGACTCGCTGGGGTGCAGATACGATTATGGATTTATCTACAGGTAAAAACATTCATACAACGCGTGAGTGGATTATCCGTAATGCTCCGGTACCAGTTGGAACTGTGCCAATTTATCAAGCGCTTGAAAAAGTAAACGGAATTGCAGAGGATTTAACGTGGGAAGTATACCGTGATACGTTAATTGAGCAGGCGGAGCAAGGCGTTGATTACTTCACGATTCACGCTGGTGTATTACTTCGTTACATTCCAATTACTGCAAAGCGTATGACAGGGATTGTTTCGCGCGGTGGTTCGATTATGGCGCAGTGGTGTTTATTCCATCATAAAGAAAACTTCCTATATACTCATTTTGAAGAGATTTGTGAAATTATGAAGCAGTACGATGTTTCGTTCTCTCTTGGAGATGGATTACGTCCAGGTTCTATTGCAGATGCAAATGACGAAGCACAGTTTTCTGAGCTTGAAACACTTGGTGAATTAACGAAAATTGCTTGGAAACATGATGTGCAAGTTATGATTGAAGGACCTGGGCATGTACCGATGCATTTAATTAAAGAAAATATGGAGAAAGAACTTGATATTTGTCAGGGCGCGCCGTTCTATACACTTGGGCCGTTAACGACAGATATTGCACCAGGTTATGATCATATTACTTCAGCGATTGGTGCTGCGATGATCGGCTGGTTTGGAACGGCGATGCTTTGTTATGTAACTCCGAAAGAACATTTAGGCTTACCGAACAAAGATGATGTTCGCGAAGGGGTTATTACGTACAAAATCGCTGCGCATGCAGCCGATCTTGCGAAAGGGCATAAAACGGCTCATCAGCGTGATGATGCACTTTCGAAAGCACGATTTGAATTCCGTTGGCGCGATCAATTTAATTTATCTTTAGATCCTGAACGTGCGATGGAGTATCATGATGAAACGTTGCCAGCAGAAGGGGCGAAAACAGCTCATTTCTGTTCAATGTGTGGCCCGAAGTTTTGTAGTATGAGAATTTCGCATGATATTCGTGAATATGCGAAAGAAAATGATTTAGAAACGACAGAAGCAATTGAAAAAGGAATGAAAGAGAAAGCGGTAGAATTCAAAGAAATTGGTAGTCACTTATATCAATGATACGTTACACCTCTTTACTTGATTGATCACACTGTACCTAACTTAAATATAGAAGAAGCCCCCTTTGCTAAGACGGTAGCAAAGGGGGCTTCTGTTGTCTATAAGGCGAAGAATAATTGTACCCAGTAGTATAAGAGGAATAATGTGACGACTGTTGTGAGTGGGATTACGATGAGAGATACGCTTAAATAATCTTTCCATTTCACTTTAATTTTGTTTTGTCTCAGTATATACATCCAAATGAGGGAAGCAAGCGTACCGATTGGTAATAATAGTGAACCGATGTCACTACCAATGATATTTGCGAGATAGATAGTTTTTAATGTGACTGGATCTAGGCCCATTTCTGTTAACGTAATGGTACCGATCATAAGTGCAGGGTGATTATTGAAGACGTTAGAGAGGAGGGAAACGAGTCCGCCCATTGCAAAGCTGGCATAGAGTAGATGCTGACTTACAACTGGTTCGAGCCAACTTACAAGTGCCGCTGTTAATCCTGCGTTATGAAGCCCGTAAATAATTACATACATAGAGAAAGCGAAAATTAAAATGTGCCACGGTGTCTTTTTCAAAATATCGACTGGGTTTGTTCGTAAGTAGTACCATCTCCAGATGAGAAGAACGAGTGAACCGAGTACAGCAACAATTTCGATTGGAATCGATAAGAAGGATGCAACGAATAGAAGACAGCGCATAAGGAAGACGAAGCCTAATACTTTTAACATGAATTTTGTACGTTTTTGTTTTGTATCAACAGAATTTTTTCCTTTTAATGGATGGAAGTTTTTCGTGAAGAAAATTTCTTCAATATCATATGAAGAAACAGGTAATTTTTTCGGGAGTTTTTTCTTTAAAACTGTATACATGAGCCATGACATAAACAATAATCCTAATGTTGCAGGTACAAACATCATAGCTGTATGCATGTAAAGAGTCATATGGACGATATTTAAGGCGATTAAGTTTACGATATTACTTACACCAATTGGTGCACTAGATGCAGTGGCGATTAAAGCACCGCTTAATAAATAAGGGATTTGTTGATGAGGTTTTAATTGAAGGTTTTTCAGAAGTAAAATCAAAATCGGTGTTGTAATTAAAATACTACCGTCGTTATTGAATAAAAGAGTCATAAGAAAACAAAGTAATTGAATATACCAGTATAAACGGCGACCGGAGCCCTTTGCTAAATTCGCAAGTTTTGCTGCGGACCAGTGGAAGAAGCCGAAGCTTTCTAATATAACCGCCATAACGATGGTCGCTAATATCGTTATAGAGGCACCGCCGATTTTACTTATAATGTCCATGACGTCTGGTTTTGATACAAGTCCAGTAATGAGGATAATGCCAGCGCCGACTGCTGCCGGCCATGCCTCATTTAAGCCACGGGGTCGCCAAAAGACAACAATCATTGTTAAGAAGAATACAATAATAGTAATCCATATTTCAATGCTCATATTTAACCTACCTTTCTATTTTCCCTTGAACAAATGTAGCTTGTCTCAAGTTTATATTGCTAGTATATTCAGCAGGAAATAAGAAGAACTAGGCATATAATGGAATAGAGTGAATATGTGTTCTTTGAGCTATAGGACAAGTATCAGTGGTAGTGTAATAACTAGTAGGAGAGACGTCTAATAAATGAGGGGCATTCTATGTACGAATGCCCCTCATTTATCCCGCTATTTGTCGGGCTGCCCGTAAACGCCCGATTGGTGAAGGCTAATAATCAGTGGGGGATGAACAAAACCCCCACTGATTAAAGTTTCACTTTATTATTTTTCCTTCAAAAAAGTTCGATCCTTCAAGAATAAATTCCAGAAGAAAATGAATCCGGGTAGTAAAATTGCAATCCCGATTGCGTAAAGAATAAGAAGTGCATAGAATGTTTCGACCGTCGTAAAGCTTGTAAATACAGTTACGTCCGGATAAATGATATACGGTAAATGGGCGACGCCGTAAGCGTAGCTTGCAAATGCATATTGAGCGACGACAGCTAAAACTGCAATGCGAGGAAAGCCTAGTGTGCCATACTTCTTATTTGTCCACCAAAGGGAGGAATATCCGATAACAAATAAAATGATAGAGACTGTAAACCATGGGAATTGCTTTATTAGTCCTTGCATAAGCCAGTGTGTTTCAGGGTCCATTACAACGAGAGCGATAATAGCAGTCACGAGCGTTGCAGGACCAAGTATGATGGCATTTCTCCTATAAATTCGGTACGTATCTTCAGAACCTTGTTCCCTAGCAAAATCAGCAAGAAAGAGAGAGGATAGAAATAGTTCCGAAGTTAGTCCAAAGAGCATATAACAATAAATAACGGGACTAGAAAGAAGTTTTCCGTAAAGGAGCACTTCTTTTCCTTCAGACATCGTAATATAAGCACCTTCTGTAACGGGCAGCACGGTAATTAATAGAGCTGGGATTAAGAGCCCCGTAATACCTGAAATAATACGAAGAAGGTGTTGGTACTTTGGCAGGGAGTAAGCGAATACCATAAATGTACTGCGAATCGCAACGAGTACTAAAATTAACATAACTGGTACAAACATAACCGTTGCCAGGGTAAAGGCTGCTTTCGGAAAGAAACCGAGAAAAGCGACAACGACAAAGACAAGAAACGTATTTGTTACTTCCCAAGTTGGTGATAAGTACCGATTAGCAAGCTTGGCAGCAAGCGTCGGGTGTTTAGCGTATACCATGCCCCAAAAACCAGCCCCAAAATCAATAGACCCTAGTATGCTATATACGAAAATAAGAGCCCATAAGATGATGATTGCAATGCTTTCCTCATGCACGAGAATCGCCTCCTTCGTGATGTAAATCATTCTTTAACGGATGTTTCTTAAAGAATGTCCGTAGTACAAAGACTGTTAAAATACCGAGTCCAATATATAAAATGATGAATAAAACAAATAAAGGACCGACGAAATCAGCGCGTGTAGAAGCATCGACCGTGCGTTGCATGCCATAAATTGTCCATGGCTGACGACCACTACAACTAAAAATCCATCCGAATTCAATACCAAGCAACATAACGGGGCCACATGCGGCAGCTCCCCAAAGAAGCCACTTCGGTAACTCTACTCCTTTTTTTCGGTAAACAAAGTGCCAATATAAGAGGGCAATAGCTGCAACTGCAAAGGTAAAGGCAGCAGTGCCGACCATTAAGTTGAACAGTGTATGTGTGTAAAATGGTGGCCACGTTTCTTGCGGGAATTCCTTTAGACCTTTTACAACGGTGCTAGGGTCTAGTCCCACTAATAAGCTAAGCATGTTCGGAATTTCAAGGGCATAGTTTAGTTCAAGTGTGTTAGGATCCACAACCCCGCCAAGCGATAACGGAGCGTGGGATGTCGTTTCAAACAAAGCTTCAGCAGATGCTAGTTTTTCAGGTGAATGTTTATGTAAGGCAATAGCAGATTCGTGTCCTGAAAGCCACATCGTAGCACCAGTGATAAATGTAACGACAAGCCCTAACAGTAATCCTTTTTTATGGTAAGCAATTTCACGCGCACTTAAATTTTTCTTTAATAATTTAAATCCAGCGATAGAAGCGATAACAGCTGCTCCAGTTGTATAGGCTGTAATAACGACGTGGAATGCACTTGTGCCAAAGCTTGGATTAAAGAAAGCTTTCCACGGATCAACGTTAAAAACTGAGCCATCTGGCCCCATTGAAAAGCCCGCAGGTGTATTCATCCATGTATTTGCTGATGTAATAAGCACGGCGGATGCAGTGGCACCAAGCATAACGAAAAATAGCGAGATTAATCTCATAACTGGAGGTAGTTTATCAGCTGCATATACATAAATAGACATGAATAAAGCCTCTAAAAAGAAGGCGAAAATCTCAATTTGAAACGGAACGGAAATAACTTGACCAACAATTTTGGCGAAACCAGGCCAAAGAAGTGAAATTTGTACACCAACAATTGTTCCAGTTGGAATTGCTACACCGAGAAGGATAGCAAAAGCCTTTGTCCATCTTTTTGCCATAATGGCATAGTCGGAATCTTTCTTCCAGTGATAGAGTATTTCACTTATAAAAATCATTAAAGAAAGCCCGACTCCAAGCGTTGCAAAGATGATGTGGAATGCTAATGAAGAACCAAAAAATGCTCTTGCTAATGTTACGGTATCCATATGTATACTCCTCTTCTTTTTTGCCATTATTTTCTGATTGAATTGGAAGATTTATTCAAAAAACTGCCAAAAATATATATGTATTTAAAAAATGAGTATGGTAATATAATGTTGAAATATTCCCAAAAGAAAGAAATTAAAATTTGATAATATTTTGTTTGTTTTTTATGGCTGAATATTTTATAATCTTTTATGCGAACGTAAGTTCTATTTCCGGGATGAAGAAGTTTATGTGAAATGGAGAGGGTGTTTTATGTATCCTGAAGTCATTAAAAAGATGGCATTTTCAAGAGAGCATAGAGATTTATTATTAAAGTTGTATAATAAAGAAATTACGCGTCGTGAATATGATCGACTTGTGGAATCGCTATATAGACCTTCTAAAGAGGTTTGCGAAGGATAAGGTGGGAGAGACAATCTAACGGATTGTCTTTTTTAAATTTTCGTATGTTCTGTTAAAATTAAGGTTAGCCTTAATAGGGAGGTGAAAAGCTTGCGGAAACGTTTATATATAGGGTTTGGAGTTGTTTTCTTAATCGTATTAGTCGGAATTGTATTTTGGTCGGCTTTACAAGGAAACCGTACGGAGCATTTTATTTTAAGGCATATGGTAAATGAAAATGGGACACTTGCAACGTACCGTTTAGAGGATACAAAGGCAGGAATGGGTGAAGCGAAGGGCCGTGAAGCTTTATCAGAATCGGCAGGACTATGGTTACAATATACGCTTGATAAAGATGATCAGTCACTATTTGATGAGCAAGTAAAGGTCATTCAAAATAATTTTGTACATAAGGAACACATCGTTTTATGGAAAATCTCTGAAAAGGGAGAAATGCAGTCAGCCACAAATGCACTTATAGATGATCTTCGTATTATTGAACAATTATATCGTGCTTATGAAATGTACAAGGAAGAGCGCTATAAAAACCTTGCTGATCAATTGAGCAATGCTGTACTTCGTTATAATAAAAAAGATAATTATTACGTGGATTATTATGATGCAGATGCAGGTAAACAAAATAAGTTTACAACAACATCTTACATAAATCCTCATGCATTCTCTTATATGAAAAAATACGGGAAAATTTCCGTGCAGCAGTATCAGGAAGTTGTTCAGTTTTTAGCTGATTATCCGAGAAACGACTGGGCATTCCCGAAAGAGTATAAAGATGATGGGACATTTACGTACGATAAAGAAGTGAATCTTATTGATCAATCATACGTTGCTTATCATCGTAGTTTAGGCGGTCTTTCATCAGATGCTTATTTGGAATTTATAAAGAAGAAATTTCGCGAAGACGGAAAGTTATACGGTCGTTATAACTTAGAAACGGGAAAACCAGCTGTGAACTATGAATCACCAGCATCTTACGGATTAACAATTTTGTACGTACTACAAACAGGTGATACAAAGTTTGCGAAGGAATTGTATGAGCGGATGACTACTTTTAGAAATGATAATGTATTTAGTAGATATTATGGTGGATATGTAACAGGTGAGAATAATAATACACATATTTTCGATAACGTACTACCACTTCTAGCTGAAATGGAATTGGAGAAGAGTAAAAAATAGAGTGCCACCCTAGGGGTGGCACTTTTTTCTTATTTCTTTTCCATTACCGCAAAGTAATTGTTTTCATTATCAGCAAAATTGAATGCTCTACCAGTAGGTAAATCTACAATTTGTCCAACCGTAACGTTTTTCTCAGAAAGATCTTTATACAGTTGATCTAAGTCATTAGAGAAGAACATAAGTGAAGGTGTATTTAAGTTTAATTCAGGTTGCATCTTCGCAATTAACGCCTTATCGTGAAGGACGATGCTTGTTCCTGCTTCGTTTGTCGGAGCAATTTCAATCCATCGGAATCCTTGGCCGTTATTTTCTTCAGCAACGATATGAAACCCTACTTTTTCTGTCCAAAATTGTACTGCCTCATCTTGATTGTTTACATATAACATAATTTGTCCAATTTGATTAATCATAGGTGTCTCCTGCTTTCTTTTCTTATATGTGTATTATTATATCAAATATATGGTTTGAATAGTTTTTCATGGTTCTTTCGGATTGAAAGAATCGCCCATTTCATCTTAGTTGTAGGGGACGGTCCTGTAATCCACATATGAAATGGTAGTGTGCTGCAAAGGACCATTGTGAATATAGAAAGTACGGCTGTTACTGAAAATAGTAATAGACTATATAATATTGTGTTTTCTTGTAGTGCAAATAGAGAAAGAAACTTTGTGCCTATATGTAAAAAGAAAAAGTGGGCTAAATAGGCGCCGTACGTATAGTTTCCGATAAATTTTAACGTTTTATATAATAAGCCTCTTCGTTTTACAATCATAATAGATAACACGTACAGTATCATAATTTCGCATACGATATATAGAAACATGGACGGTTTTAAATAAGTAGAAACGGTTAAATGAATAGAATTGGCGCCGTAAAAACTAAATAACTCATAATTGATGAATAAAAATAAGATGAAAAATAAGATTGTTATAAGCGGAATATGTTTCATGACAAATATACGCCAAGTTTGTAATGCTACAGCAGCTATTCCTCCCATGACGAAATAGAATGAGTAGAAGAAGAAGGAACGATCTGTATAATGTAAAATGGTTGAACTAGTCAGTTTCTCTCCATTAAAAATGTAGTGAGAAGAGTACCACATTAAGAAGAAATATAGACAAGCGAAAATGGTCATATATTTATATATGTCTTTTTTATTTTCTGTTCGTTTTTGAAACCAATAAAATAGTGTGCATAGTAACGGGAACAATAAGTGAATTTGGAACATCATAATCACGTACCAAAGATGAGGTGCAGCCGTTCCGAGTAATAAACTTTTTATTCCGCCTTGTAGTGTAATGACATCGTTTGTTGTTACTAGATAAAGAATAGACCAGAAGAAATAAGGGATGAGTAAATGTGTGGCTTTTTCATAAATATATTCTTTGTAAACGAGTTGCTTCGTATATTGCCGAATTAAATGGAAGCCGACGATAAATATGAATGCAGGTGCTGAAAATTTTGCAAGATTAAATAGCATACCCATAATGAGGGATTGCTCGAGTAAGACATTTCCTTGATTCATTGTATATAATAAGGAACTTTGCAAAACGACAGCAAGAAATGCAATGCTTTGCAAAACTTTAAATTCTGGTGCGCTTTGTGTCATCGTGTCCATCTCCTTTTCCATACATGATTATAGTACGGAGAAAGGATGAAAGGTGTGGAATATTTGTGAAGATTATAACAAATTTGTGGCGGGAGGGGATTATATTAACGGTTTTGCTAATATATCTATCGTAATTTCAAATATATCAACGATTTTTCCGATATATCGATTCACTGACAAATAACAACAAAAAAAGGATGCTCAAAGCGGGCATCCTCTTTCTATATATTAAGCAAATTTATTTTTGATCCAGTTTTTACCTTCTACAAGACGAGCTGTCATTACGGCACAAGCGTTATCTCCTGTTACGTTTAACACTGTTGCAGGAGGATCGATGATTGTACTAATTGCGGCGATAATTGGCAATGCTTCTGGTGGGAATCCGTATAGAGAAACGATTAACATTTCACCAATCATACCTCCGCCCGGAATAGCACCCATTACTGTTCCTACTAATAGAGAAACAACAAGTGCAATTGCTAATGTTTTCGGTCCTTCGAATTCCATGTTGAAAATACCGAATAAGAAAGAAATTTTTAATACCCCGCCTAAAACAGATCCATCTTTATGCAGTGTAGATCCAAGAAGGACAACTGTTTCACGAACGTCAGAAGAAATACCCATTTTCTTCGTTGCTTCTAAGTTCGCTGGAATACTTGCGGCACTACTACAAGTTGCAAGTGATGTAACTGTAGGAGAGACCATGTTCTTCCAAAATACTTGTACACCTTGTTTGCGACCTGCAAGGTACGCATAGAATGTAAAGAATACAAAGAAGTAAATAAGAGAAGCCGGATAGTATACCATTGCTGCTCGGAAGTAAGTTCCAAGAAGTTGTGGTCCGAATTCACCAACTAATGCTGCGAAGTAGGCAGCTAGTCCGATTGGAGCGTAGTACATAATGAAAGATACAACTTTCATTGAAATTTCTGCACCAGCTTGTAAGAATGTAGCGAATGGTTTCCCTTTTTCACCAACTGCTGAAGTTGCAACCCCCATTAAGATAGAGAAGAAAATAAGAGCTAGCATGTTCTCACGAGATAGTAACTTTGAAAAGTCTGATACTGTTAGGATACCAACAATTTGATCAGCAACACTAACTGCTTTTTCAGCTTTATCAGGCTGTGTTAGTTCTAATACAACACCTTGTGCTGGCGGGAATACTTTCACAATAATAATCATAAAAATAGCAGCTAAAATACTTGTAAATAAGAAAGTTCCAGCCATACTAGACATAATTTTACCGAAACGTTTTAATCCATCCATATTAGCAATAGATGACGCGATGCTAAAGAACACTAACGGTACAACAATCGTAAACATTAAGTTTAAGAAAATGTCACCAAGCGGCTTTAAAGCAACTGCATCGGCACCCATGAAATAACCAATGAAACCACCAATTAGGATAGAAGATAATAAAATAAGCGGAAAGCGATATGCCTTCATAAATATACCCTCCTATCAATTATAAAAAATCATACTGAATTATTATAGCGAGTTAGAGACTTCTTTACTAGGAAAATACGGATAGATGGAATAGCGTGAAAACCGAGAAATTTTTGTTTTTAAGCTCGGCATACAGTTAGAAATCTAGACATATATATTTGTAACCTAGTGGTGGCAAGGGCTGTATCATACCTTAGGTTTAGAAAAAGAGGGAGGGAAACAGGATGAATATTTTGCTTTGCTGTGCAGCGGGAATGTCTTCCAGTTTGATAGTTACAAAAATGGAGAAAGCGGCACAGGCAAGGGGGATAGAGGTAAAGATTTGGGCTGTATCAGGTTCAGAAGTGCGAAATCATATCGATGATGCAGATGTACTTTTACTTGGACCGCAAGTACGTTATTTATTACCGAAAATGAAAGAATTATGTAAGGAGAAAGGAATACCTGTTGATGTCATTCAATCTGTCCATTATGGGCTTTGTAATGGAGAAGCTATCTTACAAGCAGCTTTGTCAATGAAACCATGAGGAGAGTGGGATAGATGATAAAGTTTTTAGAGAAATATGTGATGCCAGTAGCAGGAAAGGTTGCAGAGCAGAGACATTTGCAAGCGATTCGTGATGGGATTATTTTGACGATGCCTTTCTTGATTATCGGATCTTTTTTTCTAATTATTAGCGCTTTACCCATACCAGGGTATAATGATTTTATGGCAGGATTGTTTGGGGAGAGTTGGCAAAAGGCTTTGGGGTATCCAGTTAGCGCAACATTTAATATAATGTCTTTAATAGCCACTTTTGGAATCGCTTACAGACTTGGAGGATACTATAAGGTCGATGCATTAGCGGCAGGGGCGTTATCACTTGTGACATTCTTACTTGCAACTCCATTTCAAGTTGCATATATAATACCAAGTACGAAGGAAAGTGTACTTATAGAAGGGGCTATACCAGCTGTATTAATGGGAAGCCAAGGGTTATTCGTTGCGATGATTATAGCACTTATATCTACTGAACTTTATAGATTTATTGTACAAAAAAAGCTGATTATAAAAATGCCAGAAACGGTACCGCCAGCTGTGACACGTTCATTTGCAGCACTCGTTCCAGGATTTATTGTTGTAACTGTTATTTGGATCTTGCGCTTAATGATAGAAAATACTTCTTTCGGCAGCATCCATAATATTGTGGGGAAAATTTTACAAGAACCACTTAGTGCACTTGGTGCCAGTCTTTGGGGCGCAGTAATAGCCGTTATTATTGTCCATGTACTTTGGGCGTGTGGAATTCATGGCGCTGCAATTGTTGGCGGTGTAATGAGCCCGATTTGGTTGTCGTTAATGGACCAAAACCGAATTGCTTTTCAGGCTGGTCAAGACGTACCGAATACGATTACTGCGCAGTTCTTTGACTTATGGATTTATATGGGCGGTTCTGGTGCAACACTTGCTTTAGTTGTAGGAATGTTATTATTTGCGCGAAGTCAGCAATTGAAAAGTTTAGGACGATTGTCGATTGCACCTGGTATTTTTAATATTAATGAAATGGTGACTTTCGGCATGCCAATTGTAATGAACCCACTTTTACTTATTCCATTTATATTGGTGCCAGTCGTGTTAACGGTTGTTTCTTATTTTGCAATGGAATGGGGATGGGTTGCACGTCCGAGCGGAGCTGCTGTACCTTGGACCACACCTATTCTTTTTAGTGGATATTTAGGATCAGGCGGGAAAATTTCAGGGGTTGTTTTGCAACTCGTTAACTTTGCGCTTGCATTCTTTATTTACTTGCCATTCTTAAAAATATGGGATAAACAAAAAGTAGCGGAAGAAAAGGGGGAGTAAAGAACTAAAATGGATACGATAGAGACGAAAGCTTTTCATTTAATTTTGCATGGGGGAAATGCGAGAAGCTGTTCAATGGAAGCAATTGATTGCGCAAAGCGCGGTGAATTTCAGGAAGCGGAAGCTAAACTACAAGAAGCTTTAAATGAATTGCAAGAGGCGCACCGTTTACAAACAGAGCTCATACAGAAAGAGGCTGGTGGGGAAAAGACAGAAGTTACCCTGCTGATGGTACATGCGCAAGATCATTTAATGAATGCAATTACAGTGAAGGAATTGGCGAGTGAGTTTGTAGAATTATATAGGAAGATGTCAGTGGCTGAATGAACCTTGCTTATGCAAGGTTTTTTTATGTTTTTAAAAGAGCCAGTTATGATGAAAAGAGGGCTACTTACGCAGGATTGTATGTGTTATTTCCAGGTTGGTGTAAAAATGGGAATGTAAGGCGAACTTCATTATATGGTTTATGCTGACTTTATATTGGAAACGAAAAATAGCAAAATTCAATATTAATTAAGATGAATAGACTATGTATGTGTGCTTACCATCAGTGGAGTGTTATAAGTTCCACTGATGGTATTTTTATATTAACAAGCCTCCTTCTTCATGGGAAATGGGGATGATAACTAATCGATAGTAACAAATTCTCCTACACCACGAATTAATTTTTTTATATGCATACGTTCTGGTTTTAATACGCTTATTATAGAATCAATGGCTTTTTGAGGATCAACAGATGTGCCGCAAGTATAACAATCAATTGCTGCAAATTTTTTTTCAGGATAAGTGTGAATAGAGAGATGGCTCTCTGATAATAAAATTAATACGGTAACTCCATATGGGTGGAATTCCTTGTTACTTACATTTAAAACGTGGGCACCAGAGCAATTCGCAGCGGCAACTAAATGATGCTCTAAAAAATGGACATCATTTAATAGAGAAAAATCCACGCCCCATAAATCTACTATTATATGACGCCCAAAAGTCGAATATTCCATACATTCATACCCTCCTTGTCAAAACTCCATTTCTTTTTGATAGCAATGATGTAGGGTAAGATCAGATTCTAAATTTAAAACGGCATTGTTACGTTGCTCTAAATGTTCTTCTTTAAATTGAAATAAAGGAGCAAGAAGAGAAGGTAGTGTTCGAGGGGATGGTACTACGTAAAATTGTTCAATTTGATCGAGTACAAACGAGGAGTTAGCGGCAATATGAAATCCCCAGTCAGTTCCGAAAGAAGGAACAATTGTATGATAGCTTTTTACAGTTAATCCGGCATGTTCAATTGTGTTACCAATACTCCAATATACAAGAGGTGCATCAGCAGGTGAATTAGATTGGCAAACAAATGCGCCATCCTCTGCTAGGAACGTAGCTATAAGGGCAAAGAGTTCACTCGTATATAAAGTACTTAATACTTCTGTCGCTGGATCCGGAAAATCAATAATAATTACATCATATAAAGAGGAAGGGGACTTCAGAAATTCTTTTGCATCACATACATGCACATTAGCACGATTATCAAAAAATGCCTGTTGATTTAACGAAACTAATTCTGGAACATTGCGGGCCATCTTAATCATTTCTTCGTCTAAGTCGACGAGGTCTACATGGATAACCGTTTCATATTTTAAAACCTCTCTTAAAGCAAGACCGTCGCCACCACCTAATATGAGAACACGCTTTGGATCTATTACCTTTGACATAATCGGATGAACTAGTGCCTCATGATAGATTTGCTCATCGACGGAACTAAATTGTAGCTGTTTATCCAAATATAGACGAATATCGCTTACTTGGAGTAAATTAATGTTTTGATAATTGCTTTTTTCTTCAAATAAACTTGTATGTTCGCCAGCTTGTATTTCGTTTAGCGAAATTTCATCCCATACATCTAAACTGTGCGAATCTGTGGGTACTATTATTACATTTTCCGATTGTACTTGCTTATCGTCTTCGTCCTGTTTATCTTGCTTATCGTGTTTATCTGGTTTGTCCTGCTTGTCTTGTTTATCTTGCTTGTCTTGCTTGTCTTGCTTGTCTTGCTTGTCTTGCTTGTCTTGCTTGTCTTGCTTGTCTTGCTTGTCTTGCTTGTCTTGCTTGTCTTGCTTGTCTTGCTTGTCTTGCTTGTCTTGCTTGTCTTGTTTATCTTGTTTATCTTGCTTGTCTTGCTTGTCTTGTTTGTCTTGTTTACCTGGTTTACCTGGTTTACCTGGTTTGTCTTGTTTATCTTGTTTGTCTTGCTTTTCTTGTTTATCTTGCTTGTCTTGTTTATCTTGCTTGTCTTGCTTGTCTTGTTTGTCTTGTTTACCTGGTTTACCTGGTTTGTCTTGTTTATCTTGTTTGTCTTGTTTATCTTGTTTATCTTGTTTATCTTGTTTGTCTTGTTTGTCTTGTTTGTCTTGTTTACCTGGTTTACCTGGTTTGTCTTGTTTATCTTGCTTATCTTGTTTGTCTTGCTTGTCTTGTTTACCTGGTTTGTCCTGTTTATCTTGCTTGTCTTGCTTGTCTTGTTTATCTTGCTTGTCTTGTTTATCTTGCTTGTCTTGTTTATCTTGCTTGTCTTGTTTATCTTGCTTGTCTTGTTTATCTTGCTTGTTTTGTTTATCTTGCTTATCTTGTTTGTCTTGTTTACCTGGTTTGTCTTGTTTATCTTGTTTGTCCTGTTTATCTTGTTTATCTTGTTTGTCCTGCTTGTCTTGCTTATTTTGTTTATCTTGTTTGTCCTGTTTATCTTGTTTGTCTTGCGTATCTTCAGTGTCCTGTTTGTCTAGTTTATACGTGTTTGAATCTAGTTCAGAACCCTCCTCATGTTTATACCATGTATTTTGAAACTGTATTCTATAAATTTTCATTCTATTCTTTTTTCTATGCTTTGGCATTGGAATCCCCTTTCGAAATACTTTATTTTATTCTATTCTATGTAATTTAATAGAGTTTGACTGGACAATAGGTAGACGAGTGTCTTGAATAGGTATTTGTTTTTGATTTGAGTCGAAATATTATATTTTTCGTTATTATATTTTCACGCTTTAAAAAAATTTAGTGTTTTTTTGTTTTAAATACAACTAGACAACTAAACACTAATCTATTTTCATACAGTTATGTGTTAAAAGCGTGTTGTTTTATAACACACTGTGTGTTTTTTTGGTGACACACTGATTGAAAGCGGTAACACACAAATGAATTGCTCGAAAAAACGCTGATTTTAGGCGTTTTAAAAAGTTGGCACGCTAATTGCATTAATAAATAGCGTAAAGAAAAATAAAAAACATAAATTTTTTATACCACACAAGGGGGATTTATAAATGAATATTTTATTATGTTGTTCAGCAGGGATGTCTACAAGTTTACTAGTTACAAAAATGGAAGCGGCTGCAAAAGCTCGTGGTCTAGAAGGTAAGATTTGGGCTGTATCTGGGGATGCAGTAAAAAACAATATCGATCAAGCAGATGTATTATTACTAGGACCACAAGTTCGTTACATGCTTTCTACAATGAAAACGCTTGCCGATGAGAAGAACGTTGGAGTCGATGTTATTAATCCAATGCACTACGGCATGATGAATGGAGAAGCAGTTTTAGATCACGCGTTAACACTTAAAAAATAATTAGGGGGGAAGCGAAATGCAAAAATTTATTGCATTTATGGAGAAGTATATTGTTCCTGTCGCTGGTAAAATCGGATCACAACGTCACTTAGCTGCGATCCGTGATGGATTTATTGCAGTTATGCCACTTATTTTAGTTGGTGCACTTGCATCACTAATTAATGGTTTTCCATCTGAAGCTTTCCAAGATTTCATGAAAGGTTTGTTTGGTGAAACGTGGAAACAAGTTGGCGGTGGAATGTGGACCGGTTCTTTCGCAATTCTAGCGCTAATCATAGCATTTACAACAAGTTATAACTTAGCAAAATCTTACGGCGTTGATGGTTTGTCAGCAGGTATTATTTCATTTGGTGCGTTAATTATTCTTACGCCAACAACACCGAAAGAAGGCGGATTGAACTTAGCTTGGACAGGTGCACAAGGGTTATTCGTAGCAATTATCGTGGCACTCCTTGTTACTGAAGTATTCCGTTTCTTTGTACAAAGAGAAATTACATTTAAAATGCCTGATGGAGTACCACCAGCAGTTTTAAGATCTTTCGCAGCTTTAGTTCCTGCATTTGTTATCTTAACAGCAGTTGCAGGTATTCAACTAGCAGTGAAATTAGCTGGTACAAGTGTTCATGAATTTATCTTTAATACGATTCAATTACCATTGCAAAGTTTAGCAGGGACATTACCAAGTGCAATTGTCATTGTATTCCTTGTTCATCTTCTTTGGTTCTTCGGTTTACATGGTCCAAATATCGTTGGTGGTATTATTGAGCCATTATACTTACCAGCATTAGAGAAAAATATTAATTTATTCAAAGGTGGCACATCTGCATTTGATGTTCCAAACATTGTTACAAAACCATTCTTTGATACTTTCGTATATCTTGGTGGTTCTGGTGCAACATTAGCGTTCTTAGTAGTTGTATTACTTGTAGCGAAAAGTGCACAACTACGTGGTGTATCTCGTCTATCAATTGGTCCAGGTGCATTCAACATTAACGAACCAGTAATCTTTGGTACACCAATTATTTTAAATCCAATTTTATTCTTACCGTTTATCCTAACACCAATTGTATTAGTAATTACTTCTTATACAGCTATATCTATTGGTTGGGTACCAAAAACAGTTGTGATGATTCCATGGGCAACACCACCAATTATTAGTGGTTATCTTGTAACAGGTGGACATATTTCTGGTGCGATTCTACAGTTATTCAACTTTGTAATTGCAATGGTAATCTATTATCCATTCGTTGTGTTATCTGACCGTTCAGTTGTTCGTACTGAAAAAGCAGCAGCGCAAGGAAATAACAACTCTGTACCTATGTAACATAGAGATTGTTCTCACAGATAACATTATCTGTGAGAACAATTACCTTTATATCATGTTCAAAAAGATGAGACCCATCTACAAGAACACCAAACAATCATTAATAAAATAATAATTTAATAGACATGTTCAAACTGAAGGGGTATTTAAATCGGTTGAACCTTATAGAGAGGGCGGTAATTATGATGACTACAGCAGAACAAATTCCATTCCAATTGATTTTAAATAGTGGTAATGCACGAAGCTTTGCAATGGAGGCACTGCAATTTGCCAAACAGGGGAAAATGGCGGAAGCAGATGAAGCGATGGTAAAGGCGAAAGAAGCGATTAATGAAGCGCATCATTTCCAAACAGAGCTCATACAATCAGAAGCAAGAGGGGAAAAAACAGAGATTAGTGTTCTTTTAATTCATGCACAAGATCATTTAATGAATTCTATTACAGTAAAAGAATTAGCAGCAGAATTTATTGACCTTTATAAAAAGCTAGAAGCGAAAGGGGAATAAAGCATGACTGGAATTAAAATTGCTACAATCGGCGGTGGCTCTAGTTATACACCAGAGTTAATTGAAGGATTTATTAAACGTTATGACGAGCTTCCTGTTCGTGAAATTTGGTTAGTAGATATTGAGGCAGGAAAAGAAAAGTTAGAAATCGTTGGTAACTTAGCGAAACGTATGGTGAAAAAATCAGGTTTACCAATTGATATTCATTTAACACTTGATCGCCGTGAGGCATTAAAAGATGCTGACTTCGTAACAACGCAGCTTCGCGTTGGTTTATTAGAAGCACGTGCAAAAGATGAAGCAATTCCATTAAAATATGATGTAATTGGTCAGGAAACGAATGGTCCTGGTGGTTTGTTCAAAGCGCTGAGAACGATTCCTGTTATTTTAGATATTTGTAAGGACATGGAGGAGCTATGTCCAAATGCATGGCTTATTAACTTCGCAAACCCAGCAGGTATGGTAACAGAAGCTGTACTTCGTTACACGAACATTCAACGAGTAGTTGGTCTATGTAACGTTCCAATTGGAATTCGCATGGGTCTTGCAAGATTACTTGAAGTAGATGCAAGCCGTGTCCATGTTGATTTCGCTGGTTTAAACCATATGGTATACGGATTAGATGTATACTTGGATGGCGTAAGCGTAATGGATCGTGTATTAGAACTTGTAACAGATCCAGAAAAGCAAATTACGATGGAAAACATCGCTGCGCTTAACTGGGAGCCAGATTTCATTCGTGGTCTTCGCGCTATTCCATGTCCATACCATCGTTACTACTATAAAACACGTGAAATGTTAGAAGAAGAGAAAGAAGCTTCGATTGAAAAAGGTACACGTGCAGAAGTAGTAAAACAATTAGAAAATGATTTATTCGAGTTATATAAAGACCCGAATTTAGATATTAAACCACCACAATTAGAAAAACGTGGCGGAGCTTATTATAGTGATGCAGCATGTAGCTTAATTACGTCTATTTATAATAATAAAGGTGATATCCAGCCTGTTAATACACGAAACAACGGAACAATTGCAAGCTTGCCACATGATTCGGCTGTTGAAGTGAACTGTATTATTACGAAAGAAGGTCCAAAACCAATTGCGGTTGGAGACTTACCGGTACCAGTTCGCGGTTTAGTACAGCAAATTAAATCATTTGAGCGCACAACAATTGAAGCTGCTATTACAGGGGATTATCATAAGGCGCTGCTTGCTATGACTATTAATCCACTTGTACCATCAGATAAAGTTGCAAAACAAATTTTAGATGAAATGTTGGAAGCACATAAAGAACATCTTCCACAATTCTTTAAGAAGATAGAGAAATAAAGCGGCGCTATTTAGCCCGCTTTTTTTAATTCTAGTAGGAGGTATTGCGATGATTAAGCTAATTGTAAACGCAGATGATTTCGGTCTTACGGAAGGTACAAATTACGGAATTATTGATGGACATAAAAACGGGCTTGTAAATTCAACGACGATGATGATGAATATGCCAGGGACAGAGCATGCCGTACGTTTGGCGAAAGAGTATAAAACGTTAGGAGTAGGAGTGCATCTCGTATTAACGGCAGGAGAACCGTTTCTTAAAGACGTTCCATCACTTGTGAGTAGCGATGGATTGTTTCATAAACAAAGTGTTGTATGGGAAGGCAATATAAATCCAGAAGAGGTTGAAAGAGAGTGGACGGCTCAAATTGAGAAATTTTTGTCTTACGGTTTAACACCAACTCATTTAGATAGTCATCATCACGTGCATGGATTACCGCTTTTACACGACGTTCTTGAGAGCTTAGCAAGTAAATATAATGTTCCAATTCGTCGTTGTGAAGAAGAGCGAGCGGTGCACCCATTTTCAGATGTGTTTTACAGTGATTTTTACGCTGACGGTGTGACGGAAGATTATTTTGTGAAGTTAAAGGAAAGAGTGCAGGACGAGCAAACGGTAGAAATTATGGTGCATCCAGCTTATATTGACCCAGAGCTTGTGAAACGTTCTTCTTACGTAATGGATCGCGTGAAAGAGTTGCGTATTTTAACGGAGAGCGAATTGCCTGAGGGAATAGAGCTTGTGAAGTTTTAATAGGAAAACGACGGCTAAATGGGGCCGTCGTTTTTTGTGCTTACAAAATGGATAGAACATATCCACCGAAGGCTCCGAGTATAACGATAACCCAAGGTGGTGTTTTCCAAAAAGCGAGTAAGCAAAATAGAAGAGAAGCAAAAACGAAATCTATAGAATTCATAATTGTACTCGTCCAAATTGGATCATAAAAAGCTGCAAGTAAAATGCCGACAACGGCTGCGTTTACTCCAAGTAGTGCACCTTGTATGTAAGATACTCTCCTTACACTGTCCCAAAACGGTAAAACGCCAACAACGAGCAGGAAGGCAGGAAGAAAGATAGCGATCGTTGCAATAACTGCTCCGGCGGTTCCATTTAGCACTGCTCCTATATAAGAAGCGAATGTAAATAGTGGCCCTGGCACTGCTTGTGTTAATCCGTATCCAGCTAGAAATTGTTCTTTTGTCATCATCCCGTTTTGTACAAACTCACTTTCAAGAAGAGGAAGTACGACGTGCCCTCCTCCGAATACAAGTGCACCAGAGCGATAGAAGCTGTCAAATAAAGAGATGAAATAAGAGTACGGTCGTAACATTGGTAGCAGTATTAATAGCCCGAAGAATAAGATGAGACAAGACATGGCTACCATTTTTGAAATAGGTACGTTTATTTTATGAGCTTGGCTAACTGGTTGGTCGCGATATAAAAACCAGCCGATAAAGCCAGATACTATAATGAGAATGACTTGTGTCCAGCCACTTGGCCATAATAGGGCGATTGCGGCAGTTGCAATTGCGATTGTTGCACGGTTTCGGTCCGGTGTTAACTTTTGAGCCATTCCCCATATTGCATGAGCGACAATTGCGACCGCTACAAGTTTCAGTCCATGAATCCAGCCTGTACTTCCAAGTTCGAACTGGTTAAGGAAGGAAGCGAAGAAAACTAAAACGAGCACAGATGGTAGAGTGAATCCAATCCATGAAATAATTGCTCCTAATAATCCGCCGCGTAATAACCCAACTCCCATACCGACTTGGCTGCTAGCAGGGCCAGGAAGGAATTGACATAGTGCCACTAAGTCTCCGTAACTTCTTTCATCCATCCATTTTCTTTTTTGCACGTATTCATGGTGAAAATAACCAAGATGGGCGACAGGGCCTCCAAACGAAGTAAGCCCTAATTTAAATGATACGAGAAAAATCTCCATTAATAATTGAATAGAATAGTTTTTATTTTTCAAGATACCCTCCCAGAATGTTTTTCTAAGTGCATTATACAAGGGGCAGTAAAGTGAATGAAATGATTTCTATGTAAAGATTTTGTGAATCTTTTAGTTGTAATTAAAATTTGAAAAAGTCATAAATGATTATGTCTAAACCATAAAGTAGTAGAAGTAGTGCTGGGAAATTTATATGAGGAGAATGCCCGTATGACAACACATTTCTTTGCTAGGTTAACAGGAAAGAGGGAAGTACCTCCTGTAAATACAGAAGCTTACGGTGTAACAGAGCTCATTTTTAGTGAAGATTTAAAGAAGTTGCAATATCGGGTCATATTAAAAAACATAAAAAAAATCACGTCATGCCAAATTCATTTAGGGAAAGCGAATCAAATTGGTCCAGTTGTTTTAAGTTTGTTTGGTCCATTAGAGCAAGGAATTAGTGTGAATGAAGGAGTCGTTACTGGTGTAGCTAAAGTGGAAGATTTTGAAGGGCCTTTACAGGGGAGAGCATTTGACAGCTTGTTTCAAGAGATAATGCAAGCAAATGTATATGTAAATGTTTATACGAAATCTAATAAAAAGGGAGAAATAAGGGGGAGAATAAGGGAAGTAAAGAAGTAAGCGAAAAGGCTGTCCAAAAAACATTTTGGAACAGCCTTTTCTATTTATATAGAGTGCTACTATTGTTAATTATTTTCGGTAAATCAATATATTTTAAAAATCGCTAATATAATTTCATTTACTACGTACTTAGGGTACTACTCGAACATATCGCCTAGTTTAATTCTTTACAGGTTGATTTTTGATGAAGAAGTCCATTATATAAAATACTTCGTCATCTGGTATTTGTATTTCAAATGTATTTTCGATAGGTTGCAGTGCTTTTTTCACTTTCATATACATCCAGTACTCATCTTGTCTTCGTTTCTCTTTATCAGGATGAGGGAGGAGACTTTCGCCTTTTTGAAGACGGTCAACCATGCAGCTCATATGCAAAATCACACCCATTAAACTGTCGGGAGTTAGCTGTAAAGAAATCAATTCCTGAATTGTATTTAATGCATAACGAATTGTTTTAATAAGTAATGCCCCATCGTTACGCTGCATTTGTTGTTCAAGAATATCAGCCATTTTCGCATATGTTTCTTCATACGTAATCAATTCTTGAATTGGTTGAATAGCTGTGTAGTTCACAATGTCTTGGAAATGATATGTTAAGCAAGGTACTTGCACATCGAAATTCGTGACGATACAAATGATATTACGCTCTTTTTTTATGTTCTCGATCATTTTCGTTAAATCTTTTTCATGAACGATGCTAATCGGAATAATTTCAATTAAGTCTTTATCAAAGCGTAAATAGTTCTCTAACATTTTTTGAATTGCTAAAGCACTTCCTTCGCCAGTTAAACAAGCTGTTAAAATCACGGATTTCATTGGTGATAGTGGCTTTTTCTTTTCTTCCTGTACGTTTAAATAGAACGGCGTTAAGTTCTTCACTGTTTCGTATAGTGCATCTAATGAGTAGCCAAGCTGAGCTTTTCGAGCTGCTTCTAGTGCGTGTGGTGTACTCGTCATTGAAAGAACACGGACAGGGATTTTGAATTCAGTTTCTAATATATCACCAATATAAGCGAGAGATCCCATATCAACAAGTAAGAGAAGCCCGTTTACATTTTGAAGTGTGTTCATATACACTTTAACACGCTCTAAGAAGTCTTTTGGTGATTCATGCAAGGGCATATCGATACCAGTTACTTCATTGATACCGAGAAGTTCGTTTGAAACGTTTGCCATTTCTGTTGCGATGCCATTACCGTGTGCTAATATTAATACTTTTACTTCTGTTTGTGAGGCAGGAATTGGATCAACAACGAAGAACATTGTTAAAAAGCCAGCTTCATCAATAGGCATTGTTATTTGTAATTCTTCTTCTAATAGCTGAATACATTGCATAGCTACGGAAAAAGCTTCTTTATATTTCGTACGAATTTGATTTAATTGTGGGTGGTGAATTTGCTTCCCGCCCTGTAAACGTTGTAGAGTTGTCTGTACATGTAAACTTAAAGCGAGAAACACTTTTTCATCGAAAGTTTTAGATAAATATTTTTCAGCTAGTTCCGCAATTTTTTCACATATGGAAACGATATTACGATCCACAATTTTAAAAACATTTTCATGACTTGTTTTTTTAGATATTTGGTTAAAGTATTGGACGAAAAAGCTTTGAATATCATTTTCTATTAATAATTCTAATTCTTCCTCTTCAATGCCGCGTGCTTGAAGTTCTTCATATTTATAATCAATATAATCGTAAATAGAAGAGCGACTTCCTTCGGGTTTTATTGTATGTTTACTCCAACCTTCATCACCTGTAAATACAAATGTTTCATTTGGTATTTGATATAGATGACGGCTCTTTCTTTCAATAAATAATCCTTCTTTCATATACCAAGGTAAATCTGTACTTGAAACACAGACAGAATCACGTTTTTTTGTTACGAAATCAGAATAAGCTTTCGCACAGGCAATTTGTACGTCCGTTTTCAATTGTCCGATGTTATTTGGACAATTGTAAAAGACGAAAGCGCGCATTGTATTTGGACTAACATGAATCTCTTTCCTTAGACGAATTGCTTCATTTGTGAAAAATAGCTGTAGTAAGGCAAATCGTTCTTTATGTGTTCGCTCACGAAGTGGTGGAAGCGTAACGGTCATCGGAATACGTCTTGTAAATGTTTTTAGTAAAAATGAATTTGGTTCTTCGGTTGTTGCAGTAATAATCAACACTCGTGCCTTACGTTCATTTTCTGTTTCTCCGAGGCGGCGGTATACCCCGCGGTCAATGAAGGTGAAAAGCATTTCTTGTCCCTCTGGAGGAAGGCGATGTACTTCATCTAAGAAAAGGATTCCTTCATGTGCTTTTTCAATTAATCCTTTTTGATCACTGGCACCTGTGTAAGCTCCTTTTTTTATCCCAAATAACTGTCCAAGTAGTAGTTGTGGATTGTTTGCATAATCAGCACAGTTAAAGACGATAAAAGGTGCATCTTTTGGAAGTTGTTCCACTTCAATTGCGTATTCGTGCATTAAAGAAGCGAACATCGATTTTCCGACACCTGTTTCTCCAAGTAGTAAAGTATGCATACCGTTTGGAGGGTAGAGAATAGAAGCTTTTGCTTTTTCAATTGCAATTTTTAGGCTTGTATTTTCAATAGCAAATGTATCTAATGAAGTGCCCTTTGTTGAATGCGTTTCCAATGAAGTGTTCGTTTCTATATAAAAACGGACAGGGCGTGTACTCGTTTTTAATAAACGATTATCTTTCACAAGCTTGTTTAAATCGCTACTAACATTTGCACGGTCTAACTGTAGAAGTGTAGCGAGTTCTGATGCTGTTACACCTTCTGTATAATTCCCTTTTTGTATTGCGTTAAAAATGAGATCTATTCGTTTCATTTCTATTCACCTCGAAACTTCATCACTATTTAAAATTTTACACAAAAATGGGAAGTGTGGGAAGAGAAAAATAAAACAGCTTTAGTACATAGGCACTAAAGCTGTTACAATCTTGTGTCTTTCCAAAAATTCACTTCGAGATGGGAAGATGGATTGTAGGGAAGTAGCTTATATCCTTGTGATTGCAAATAATCAATTACTTTTGGGAGTATTTGCACTGTGACACTAGAATCATGCATTAAAATAACCTCTACTTGTTCATCGCTTTGATTTCGTACTCTTTCTAGTATTGCGGAAGGATTATCATAGCTTTTCCAGTCATATGTATCAATTGTCCAATCCCACATTTTATACTGGGCAGATACGAGTGCGTCGCGGTAATTCTTTTTTAAGTAAGGCATGCTACCGTATGGGACACGAACGAGATGTGTATTTAAATGTGTAACTTGCTGGACGATGTTTTGGGTGTGCTCCATTTCTGCAATTAAAACAGATGGATCGCCAGTATAAAGACGTTTTACATCATGCGACATACTATGGAGACCGATATAATGTCCATCTTTAATCAATCGCTCCATCGTTTTTTTATAATGTGGCACCTTTCCGCCAATAACGAAGAAAGTTGCTTTTCCGTTCTTCTCTTTTAAAATATTTAAAATTTGTGGTGTGTATTTATTTGGTCCGTCATCAAATGTTAAGTACGCAATTTTTTTTGTAGGAGAGGTAGTTTGAGTGCTTTGGTGATCTTCTGCTTGAATGTCTGTAGTTGCTTTTGTATTCGATGATGCGTACATAGTAATAGTTAAAAATAAAATTATACATTGAAGTAATCGCTTGATCATAACATTCACCCTCAGTTTGACAATCAAGATGTAAAAATGAAAATTTGATACTTTTTTCGTTACCTTCGATATACGTATATCTTTCTCCAATAGAGGCACTCTCAAACAATCTATATTTTGGAAATAGGAAATAAGGAATAAAAAACAAAAAAATAGCACCCTCTTCCAAGGAAGAGGGTGCTATTTGAATATTTCATAATAGTAAAGGCTATACTACAATTAGTCTTCGCGTTTTTTCACTTTTTTATAGAAGGAAATAATTGGTTTGTAACGTTCGTGTACAAGACCGATTACTTCAGCAATGATTTCTGTAAAGAAGATTAAAATGAAAAGAAGAATAATGGATAACCATAATGTTGCACTACTGAAAATAATTGCATTTACACTAAAGAAAATACCCAATGCGTAAATAATTAGTACCGTTTTACGATGAGAGAATCCCATTGCAAGCAAACGGTGATGTAAATGCGATTTATCAGGTGCTGAAATAGGCTTTTTATTTACGATACGGCGGATAATTGCAAACGTCGTATCAAATATAGGTACACCTAAAATAATGATTGGAACGATAAAACTGAATAACGTTACGCTTTTGTATAATCCAAGTAACGATATAACAGAAATACAGTATCCTAAAAATAGTGCTCCTGTATCTCCCATGAAAATTTTTGCTGGATGGAAGTTGTAGAATAAAAATCCAATTGTACTTGCTAATGTAATCAGTGCTAGAGGTAATATAATAGCTGCTCCAGTACCCCATGGGCTAGTGAAGGCCATATATGCTAGCGTTGCAAGTACGATAGATGAAATCCCTGCGGATAATCCATCTAATCCATCAATTAAGTTGATGGCATTTGTAATACCTACAATCCAAAATACAGTAATTGGATAAGCAAGCCATCCGAGTTCGGTATCTCCAAGAATTGGAATATATAATACTTGCACTAATAATCCACTTTTTACAATCATGATGGCAACTAATAGTTGTCCACCGAATTTTACCCTCGCAGATAGTTCGTACATATCATCTAAAATCCCGATGATAACAATGATGATAGCACCTAAAGTTATCGATAACATTCTTTGTTCGTACAATCCACCGACAACAAATCCTACGGCTACACCGATGAAAATTGCTAACCCGCCAAGACGAGGCATAATTTTTTGGTGTACTTTACGCGCATTTGGCTTGTCTGTTGCTCCTATTTTGAAAGCTAATTTAATAACTAAAGGAGTAACGACGAGTACAGTGATGAAAGATGCCAAAATGGCATAAATCACTTGTGAGTCCATTAATACCCCACCCTTTATAGTTTAACGTAATTTTTCTAATTGTATTTATCTGAAAATTATGATGTTTATTTACAGGCTCATAACATATGGTATCACAAAAAGATTAGAATTCAATCTTTTTTTCTTTTGGCTGTAAAGGGGAGTGAATAGAATATATGACAATTGGATATGGAATGTTGTGTCCTTTGAGAAGGTTGATCTCATATTGTGGCTTGTAATGTGACATTGTACTTCCCTCTCATATAGCGATGACTTTTGTTTCAGTATTATAAGTGTTGCACGTAAAATTGAGTAAGTTCCGTGTTAAAATGTGGGAATTTACATTTTGTATATATTGCATCATTTAACTTTACAAAATCTTAAAAAAGAATAAAAAAACAATTCATATAATAAAGAAGTGAAAGAGTTTTCTCATTTTTAGTGTGAGAGGGGGAAGCACAGGGAGAATTCTGTGTATCCGTATATTTTCTTATGTATATTCCTGTGCGAAAGGAAAATGAAAATTACGATAATAGGTACCGGATATGTTGGATTGATTACGGGAGTAGGATTGGCGAGATTGGGACATTCAGTCACATGTTTCGATATAAATAGTGAAAAGGTTGAACGGATTAAACAAGGCGAGTTACCTATTTATGAATGTGGATTAAGTGAATTAATAAATGAAGCATACGAGAATAATCATTTAACTTTTACAGCAAGTAAATCAACGGCATTTAATGATGTAGAGTTTATATTTATTGCAGTTGGAACGCCATCTTTATTAGATGGAACAGCAGATTTAACGTATATTCGTAGTGCTTGTGATGATATTGGAACATATGTGAATAACGATATTATTGTTGTTACGAAAAGTACGGTTCCTGTAGGGACAAATGATGTAATGAGAGAATGGATTGAGGGGAAACTACAAGGTAGACATGAATTATGTATTGTATCGAATCCAGAGTTTTTAAGAGAAGGTTCTGGTATTTATGATTTTTTTCATGGTGATCGTATCGTAATTGGATCATGTAGTGAAGAAGCGGCAAGGAAAGTAGAGAATTTGTACAGCAAATTAAGCTTACAAACGTATATTACAGATATTCGAAGTGCTGAGATGATTAAATATGCATCTAATGCTTTTTTAGCTACGAAGATTAGTTTTATTAATGAAATTTCTAATATATGTGAGCAAGTGGGTGCGGATATATTAGATGTAGCTACAGGGATGGGGATGGATAAGAGAATTGGTGCATCTTTTTTAAATGCAGGCATCGGATATGGAGGATCTTGTTTTCCAAAGGATACGAAAGCACTGGTGCAAATTGCAGGGAATGTTTCTCATGATTTTCGCTTGTTGAAAGCAGTCATTGAAGTGAATAATAAACAACAGTTGTTGTTAGTTGAAAAAGCGAAGAAAATTATAGATATGAAGAAGAAGCAAATTGCGGTTCTTGGTGCAGCATTCAAACCGAATACTGACGATATTAGGGAAGCGCCATCTCTTATTATAATAGAAGAATTAATTAATATAGGTGCGGATGTGGTTTTATATGACCCGCAAGCTATTCAAAATGTAAGAAGTTTATTTGGAAATACGATACGATACGCTGAGTGTATAGATGAATCGATTAGAGAGGCACATGCAGTTTTTATCGTAACAGAATGGGAATCAATTCGAAATTATCCGCTAGAAAAGTATGCACAGCTTATGAGGGAACCTATTCTATTTGATGGGAGAAATTGTTATACTAATGAGGATGCCGAGAAGCATGGATTAAATTATTACTCAGTTGGGCGAAAAGACGTCTATAATAGTAATGTTTCTCAGGCGCGTTAAAAAGTGTATTTTCACATGCATATTTTTATATGCGATAATAGAAGTTTTAACTAGTGAAAGAAAAGAGGCAATGAAATGACTGAACGCTTAAAAGTAATGACAATTTTCGGGACACGACCAGAAGCAATTAAAATGGCACCTCTTGTATTAGAGTTGCAAAAGCACCCAGAAAAGATTGAATCAATTGTGACTGTAACAGCACAACACCGTCAAATGTTAGATCAAGTATTAAATATCTTTGGAATTACGCCAGATTTCGATTTGAATATCATGAAAGATCGTCAAACGTTAATTGATATTACAACACGTGGTTTAGAAGGCTTAGATAAAGTAATGAAAGAAGCGAAGCCTGATATCGTACTTGTGCATGGTGATACAACGACGACATTTATTGCAAGCTTAGCTGCTTTCTATAATCAAATTCCAGTAGGACATGTTGAAGCAGGACTTCGTACATGGGATAAGTATTCTCCATATCCAGAAGAGATGAATCGCCAACTAACAGGTGTAATGGCGGATCTTCATTTCTCACCTACAACAAAATCAGCAACGAACTTACAAAAAGAAAATAAAGATGAGTCACGCATTTTCATAACAGGAAATACAGCGATCGATGCACTGAAGACAACTGTAAAAGAAACTTATAGCCATTCGGTGTTAGAGAAACTTGGAAATGATCGTCTTGTACTTATGACAGCACACCGTCGTGAAAATTTAGGAGAACCAATGCGCAATATGTTCCGTGCAATTAAGCGTCTTGTTGATAAGCACGAAGATGTACAAGTTGTATACCCTGTTCATATGAATCCTGTTGTTCGCGAAATAGCGAATGATATTTTAGGCGAGCATAGCCGCATTCATTTAATTGAGCCGCTAGATGTAATCGATTTCCATAACGTTGCAGCTCGTTCATACTTAATGTTAACTGATTCTGGTGGTGTACAAGAGGAAGCACCATCACTAGGTGTGCCAGTTCTTGTCCTTCGTGACACGACGGAACGCCCAGAAGGTATCGAAGCAGGTACGCTGAAATTAGCAGGAACAGATGAAGAGACAATCTTTGGTCTTGCTGATGAGTTGTTATCTGATAAAGAAGCTCATGATAAGATGACGAAAGCATCTAACCCTTACGGCGATGGTCATGCATCAGAGCGTATTGTAGAAGCGATTTTACAACATTTCAACAAGTAGAGTGAAACTTTAATAAATGGGTTTTCATCTTCCGTTTATTATTAGCCCACAACAATTGCGGGAAATAAAAAGAGCCAAATCGTATACGATTTGGCTCTTTTTTTATTCATGATTCCTCATAATCCACTCTGCATGAGCATTTGTAGAAGGGGGAGGAGGTGGTGGTGTTTTGTTCTCACTCGGTTCCTTCTTTGCTTTTGCGCTGGAGTTAGAATTTGAATCGGAATTTGTATTTGTACTCTCATTTTTCTTAGTCGCTGTTGGAGTTTTTTCTGTTTCCCCTATTTCCTTTTCAATTTCGTTACGTACCGTCTCTACACTGATTGGATCTGGAAGGAAGTAATAAATACCGCCTATTTTTCTGTCTTCTCCTTCAAGTTTTAACGTTTGTATTGTAGAAGGATCGAATCCAGAGATTTTATTGTAAAGAGCAAGTCCGTCTGAAATAGGAATATCGGTTTTTATATATTTCCCAACTACCGCTGTTAAATCTTTAATTTTAAATACGGTTGAAGCAGAATTTAGCTTTTGGGCAACAGCCGCCAGTACTTGCCTTTGTCTCGCAGCTCGACCATAGTCCCCGTTAGGATCTTGCTTTCGCATGCGGACGTAAGCGAGCGCTTCTTCGCCATTTAAGTCTTGTTTACCTTGTTTAAATGGAATTAATTTGTAATAATCTATATCGGAGCGCTCCTCGAAATCAAAAGGAACATCAACTGTAATACCTCCAACAGCATCAACGATACCTTTAAAGCCTTGGAAATCAATTTTAATATAATGGTCTACAGGAACCTTTAGAAAACCTTCGACAGTTTTGATTGCCATTTTTTCTCCACCGTAAGCATGGGCAGCGTTAATTTTGTCTTCTTTGTCCTTTCCAACAATTGGAACGCGACTATCACGAGGAATACTCATAAGCGAAACCTTTTGAGTTTTCGGATTGACTGTCGCAAACATTAATGAGTCTGTACGACCATTTTGACCGTCTGTTGCATAATCCTCTATTCCCATAATGAGGATTGTAAATGGTTCCTTTGTAATTTTTACATCTTCGGTTCTTAAATCCGATTTTTCACGAGCAAATCCACTGTACATCCCCATGAGAGAAGTGTAGGAATTCAACATATAAAGTCCTACGCTACCAAATAAAAATGAGAAAATAAGAAAGAAGAAAAGTTTTCTTCTACGTTTCTTTTTTATTCTGCTATTTTGGAGATGATTATAACGCTCTTCCATATATAATCTCCTTAGTTCATTTGTAGGGAATTAATTCACTACATTAATCTTTAAAGGCGATACGTTAGCTATTCTTAGATAACGTCTTGTTCTAAGTACAACATATCTCCTTCTTTTATTGTACATTTCCCGTTTGTTAATTCAATCATCCAATCTGTGAATGGTTGTTTTTTGTCCTCTTCTACATACGTATCAAATGTGACATTTTCTAGATAATGTATATCTTTAATGGCATATTCTGAATTGCGTAATTCATTTTCAACTTTGCCAAGTAAAGTGTAATCAATTTCTGTTTGCATAACGCGCATTAGCTTTCGTTCAACAACGCCTACATGGTTAAGACCTTCACTTGTACATTTTCCATATGCGCGAATTAATCCGCCAGCACCAAGTTTAATGCCGCCAAAATAGCGCGTAACGACGACGACAGTATCTTTTAGACCTCGTTTTTTTAATACCTCTAACATAGGTACACCAGCTGTGCCGCTTGGTTCACCGTCATCGTTCGCTTTTTGAATTTGATCTTGTTCACCGATTAAATATGCGGAACAATTATGTGTTGCATTCCAATGCTGTTTTTTTATTTTTTGTATAAATGCTTGAGCTTCCTCTTCCGTTGTGGCGCGACTCACATAGCAAATGAATCTTGATTTTTGAATGATGATTTCGTGCTCACCGTAGCCTTTGATTGTTAAATATTGTAATAACAATGATATACGCCCCTATCTTTCAAAATAACTAGTACTTTACATTTTAAAAGCGGTTGTTTTTATATTCAAACATTTTTTATAAATATGTTGAAATTTTTGGTGAGTATTTTATTTTTTTGTTGTAATTTGTCGAGCGGGTGATTGTAGTTTCTAACCGGCATTTTTATGTATGGATGCACCTTTTCTAGTTTTCGTGTAAAATTAGGGGATAAAAATTTTTTATAAGGCAGGTACGAAAATGAAAACAGCTATTGTTACCGATAGTACAGCATATATACCGAAGCATATTCGTGATGAACTCAATATATATATGATTCCATTAAACGTTGTGTTTGGAACGGAATCTTATCAAGAAGAGGCTGAAGTTTCAGCGAATGATTTTTATGTAAAAGTACGTGAACAAGAAGATCTTCCGAAAACTTCGCAACCAGCAATTGGAAAGTTTTTAGAGCTATATGAAGAGTTATCTAAAGAATATGATGCAGTTATTAGCATTCACCTTTCCAGTGGAATTAGTGGTACATACCAAACAGCAACGACAGCTGGACAGATGGTAGATGGTATTGATGTATATACGTACGACTCTGAAATTAGTTGTGAAGTACAAGGATTTTACGTGCGTGAAGGGGCGAAATTAGTAAGTGAAGGGAAAGCCCCAGAAGAGATTATCGCTCGCTTTGATGAAATGAAGCAAACGATGGATGCTTATTTTGTAGTGGATGATTTACATCATTTACAACGTGGTGGAAGATTAAATAGCGCACAAGCTTTCATCGGTAGTTTGTTACAAGTAAAACCAGTATTATACTTTAGAGATAAAGTAATTATTCCATTCGAAAAAATTCGTACGCGTAAAAAAGCGTTAAAGCGTATCGTTGAAATCTTTGATGAGCAGGCAAATAAAGGTGTACCTATGGAAGCTGTTATTATTCATGCGAATCGTGAAGAGGAAGCTAATGAATGGAAACAAGAATTAGAAGAGATATATCCTCATGTTACAATTCGCACGAGTTATTTCGGAGCTGTAATTGGGACGCATTTAGGTGAAGGTGCGCTTGGTTTAGGTTGGTATACGAAATGATAAAGATATAAAAGCTCTCTTACTTGAAGAGGGTTTTTTTACGGATATTTTACGGGGATTTGACAAGTTAATATCTGGAAATGGTAAAATGTACGTAAAATTAAATAATGAGGAAAGTTTTATTACTTACTTTTTACAAGAAACTATCTTATAATAGAAGAGAGGTGAAACATATGGAGCATAATTCTTGTTTATGTCCAAAGTTTGAGTCAGCTTTTACAATGCTTAGTAAGAAATGGACTGGCTTAATTATTAAATCTTTGCTTGAAGAGCCGAAACGTTTCAGAGAAATCGCAGATATTATACCGAATATGAGCGATCGTATGTTGTCAGAACGTTTAAAGGAATTAGAAGGTGAAGGTATTGTAGTTCGTAGTGTTTACCCAGAAGTACCAGTTAGAATCGAGTACGGTTTAACTGATAAAGGGAAAGCGTTGGAAAGTGTTATGGATGAGGTCCAAAATTGGGCTGAGAAATGGATGAAGTAACGTTTCTATCTCGTTCATATTGGAGTATTTTCAAAACGTAAGGGATTCCCTTACGTTTTTTTCAATTCTATAAAAAACGGCATAAGACTCTTGAAATTCTACATATATATACAAATTTAGATATACTTCGCTATAGAGATAAATGTAATGTTACATTTATTTTACAAAACCGTAACATTAGCAAAAAAACTCCCGAATTATGGTATAAATTTTAATAGGTTATATACGGAAAATGAAAAAAGAAAGCGGTGTAAAAAATAAAATGAAAAAGCTAAAAATGGCATCTTGCGCACTAGTTGCAGGGTTAATGTTTTCAGGGCTAACACCAAATGTATTTGCAGAAGATAAAATTTCTGACGTGAAATCACAAATTAACACACAAAATGATACTTTACATAAACAACAACAAGAACGTGATGAATTAGAAAAACAAATGAATGACTTAAACAAAACAATCCAAGGTTTGGATAAGTCTGTTCAAGAGAACGCTTCAAAACTTGATGAAACAACAAAAAAAGTTTCTGATACTGAGCAATTAATCGAAAATAAAAATAAAGATATTGCAGAACTACAAACAAAGATTGCAAAACGTGAAGAGTTATTAAGAAAACGTTTAGTTGCACTACAAGAACAACCGAACACGAACGTTGTAACAGAAGTTCTTGTAAACTCTAAAAACATTGCAGATTTAGTTGATCGTTTAAATTCTGTGTCTAAAATTCTTGAGTCTGACGAAGATATCATGAAAACTCAACAAGAAGATCAAACGAACGTGAAAAAAGATGTTGAGACAGTAAAAGAAAAACAAAAAGAATTAAAAGAAGCACAAGCTCAAATTGAAACTGCTAAGAAAGAACTTGACGTTGAAAAAGAGAAAAAAGCAACGGCAGTAAACGATTTAAGCGGTAAAATGGATACAGTTGTAACTTCAATGACAAGTACGGAAGGTCAATTGAAAGATCTTGAGAAACAAGCGCTACAATTACAACGTATTGCTGAACAGGAAGCACAAGAAAAGGCTGCACAAGAAGCTGCTGCTCAAAAACAAGCAGAACAAGCTGCTAAAGAAGCACAAGCTCAACAAGCTGCACCAGCGCAAGCGCCTGCACAGCAAGCTGCTCCAGCGAACAATGCTGGACAAGCTCAAAAAGAAGAGCCTAAAAAAGAAGCACCTAAAAAAGAAAATCCAGCACCAGCACCAGCACCAGCACCAGCTTCAAATGCGGGTGGCGTAATTGGTAAAGCACAAAAATATTTAGGTATGCCATATGTTTGGGGAAGTGCATCTCCATCAAACGGTGGTTTTGACTGTAGTGGATTCATTTCTTACATTTATGGTGTAGGTCGTCAAGACGTTGCAGGTTACTGGAACTCAGTTTCTAGAGTAAGTAGCCCACAACCTGGAGATTTAGTATTCTTCCAAGGTACTTATAAAGCAGGTCCATCTCACATCGGTATTTACGTTGGTAACGACCAAATGATTCATGCTGGTGATAAAGGGATTGCTTACTCTAGCTTAAGCAGTAGCTACAACCAAAAACATTTCTTAGGTTACGGTCGATTATAGGATTTATAATTGAATAAAAAACGTGTATAAAGTCGATAGCTTACTATTTTATAAGTAGGTTATCGGCTTTTTTGAGTTTTTACGAGATAAAGAGAAGGATTTATAGTAGTGCTGGAGGTGGCTATTGATGATGTTAGCTGGTAGACAGTTATTGTTAGAAGAACTTTCTTCAGAGTTACAGGATAAATTGGATCATTTGAAAGAGAATCGAGACGTCGTTTGTGTACAAGGGGTAATTAAGAAATCTTCAAAATATATGTGCCAGCGCTGCGGAAATATAGAGCAGAGACTATTTGCATCGTTTCTATGCAAAAGGTGCAGTAAAGTATGCACCTTTTGCCGGAAGTGCATAACGATGGGCAGGGTAAGTGAATGTGCTGTACTTGTTCGCGGGATTGCTGAAATAAGCGGAGAAAATTATTTAAATCCGTTACAGTGGGAAGGCGTTTTGTCTGCTGGTCAGGAGTTAGCGGCGCAAAGTGTCGTTGACGCTGTTAAGCAGAAAGAATCATTTTTTATTTGGGCGGTGTGCGGGGCTGGAAAAACAGAAATGTTGTTTCGCGGAATTGCAGAGGCACTACAAAAGGGAGAGAGAGTTTGTATTGCAACGCCGAGAACGGACGTTGTACTTGAATTAGCACCAAGGTTACAAGAAGTGTTTCCAAATATAAATGTAGCTGCTTTATACGGAGGGAGTTTAGACCGAGAAAAAGATGCGGCGTTAATCGTTGCAACTACACATCAATTGTTACGTTATTATAGGGCGTTCCATGTCATGATTGTAGATGAGATAGATGCTTTTCCGTATCATGCGGATAAGATGTTGCATTATGCAGTAAACGAAGCGATGAAAGAGGAGGCAGCACGTATTTATTTAACTGCAACTCCAGATGAAAAGTGGAAGCGTAAATTGCGGAATGGTAAGCAAAAAGGGGTTATTATTTCAGGACGTTATCATCGTCATCCATTGCCAGTCCCGATATTTCGGTGGTGCGGAAATTGGAAAAAGGGTCTTATGCGTAAAAAAATTCCTCGTGCTTTATTACAATGGTTAAATATGTACTTATCTAAACGATACCCCATTTTTCTATTTGTTCCTCATGTGCGATATGTAGAAGAAATTAGTCAGTTATTAAAATCATTAAACAATCAAATTGACGGTGTGCATGCAGAAGATCGGGCGAGAAAAGAGAAGGTAGCAGCTTTCAGAAAGGGAGAAATCCCTTTATTAGTTACAACGACAATTTTGGAACGAGGAGTAACTGTGAAAAATTTACAAGTGGCAGTTTTAGGAGCTGAGGAAGAAATATTTTCAGAAAGTGCTCTCGTTCAAATTGCAGGGCGTGCTGGCAGAAGCTCTGATGAACCGCATGGAGATGTCATCTATTTTCATTATGGAAAGACAGAGGCGATGGTGCGTGCGAAAAAACATATTCAAAGTATGAATAAGAATGCTAAAGAACAAGGATTGATAGATTGATGCATTGTCTACTTTGTGATGAGTATATTTCATATGCGATTAGTTGGTACACTTTTTTTGTTAAGCTTCATAAAAAGTATATATGTGATAGATGTGAACAAAAACTTTCCTATATTATAGGGGATATTTGCAAGGAGTGTGGCCGACCGTTAGAACTTGTACCAGCTGAATATAAAAACGGGGATATTTGCATGGACTGCATAAGGTGGACGAACGAGCAGAGGTTTCCGCCGCTCATAAATCGTTCGTTGTATGTGTATGATGAAGGGATGAAAGAAATATTAGCACAGTTTAAATTTCGAGGAGATGCTGAATTAGTGCATATTTTTCATCAGCCTTTTCGAAGTCTTTTTCAAAAATATTTTGCGAATGTTTCAGTTGCCATTCCGGTCCCTCTTAGTGAAGAGCGGGAATACGAGCGTGGTTTTAATCAAGCGGAGTTACTAGCTTCTTGTTTGCCTATCAAAATGTTTTGTACATCATTAAGAAGAATAGAAACAGAAAAACAAAGTAAGAAGAAACGTAAAGAAAGGATATCGGGGGTTAATCCTTTTTATTTTCAGGGAGAAGAGATGTTTCATGAGCAACATGTTTTAATCGTGGATGATGTGTATACGACAGGAATTACTGTTAGGCAAATTGGAAGCCTTTTGTATGATCGAGGAGCGAGAGAAGTTTCTTGTTTGACGCTTTGTAGAGGTTAATATGTGAATGTCGAAAGGAATAATAAAAAGACGACAGATCTTCTTTGACTTACAGTCTTGTCATTCGTTATAGTCAAAATATGGGGCGGATGCCCTGATTTTAAGAGTGAAGGGAATGGAATGAACATGCAAGGACGAGTAAAGTGGTTCAATGCAGAAAAGGGATTTGGGTTTATTGAGCGTGAAGATGGTGATGATGTGTTTGTTCATTTTTCTGCTATTCAACAAGAGGGGTATAAGTCGTTAGAAGAAGGTCAACAAGTGGAGTTTGATATTGTTGATGGAGCACGTGGACCACAAGCGGCTAATGTTGTGAAACTGTAAAAATTAAGTTTTTGGAAAAGATAGAGCTGTATTTTTAGCAGCATTATATAGATGGTGAAAGCTCTTGCTCGTACCAAGGGCTTTTTTGTTGTGAGGAAGTTGTCAAAAAGTTGTTTCTTTTCTGTAACCAATTGTCCACAGTTACATTCGTTATTCACGATGTTAATAGGATAAAATAAAGATAGAAACGATGCATCTTTTCATTTCAACAAAAAACGATAAAAAAATCGCAATTCCACTAATTTTTTTAAAAAAGTTAGAAGGAGTTTTTAAGCCAATGTCGAAATTATAGTACATAGGCTTGAAAGGAGGAATTCATCTATGAAATTCAACATTCGTGGTGAAAATATTGAAGTAACTCCAGCATTAGGGGAATATGTAGAAAAAAAATTAAGTAAATTAGAGCGTTATTTTGATACATTCCCAGAGATTAAAGTTAATTTAAAGGTATACTCTGACAAGCAACGTATCGAGGTGACAATTCCATTTACAGATTTATTACTTCGTGCAGAAGAAACAAATAGCGATATGTACGCTGCGATTGATTTAGTAGTTGATAAAATTGAGCGACAAATTCGTAAACATAAAACAAAAGTAAACCGTAAATTACGTGAAAAGGGTTCTGTGAAAACTAACTTTATCCTTCCAGAAGCAGTAGCTGTTCTGGATGCGGTAGAAGAGGATGAATTAGAACTTGTACGTACAAAACGATTCGATTTAAAACCGATGGACGTTGAAGAAGCGATCTTACAAATGGATATGCTAGGACATAGTTTCTTCGTCTTCACAAATGCTGATACAAATGAAACTAATGTTGTATATGGCCGTAAAGACGGGAAATATGGTTTAATCGAAACTAAATAATAATTCGAAAGCGCAGCCAGAAGAGGCTGCGCTTTTATATATATTTCTTTTTTATATATTTTTATTTTTGTATTTCGTAATGGGATTTAGAAGTCATGTCTTGTTACTGTAAATTGTATTACAATTCCAAAAGGATCTCGAACAATGGCATAACCAGGGCTGAAGGAGTTTTGTTCAAAAGGTGTTAAAATATGAACTTCTTCATGTTTAATTAGATTATGATAGAGTGCTTCAATGGCCTGGAAATCTTTAGATTGAATACATAATGATGAGCTATTACTTAATTGCCAAGGACGTGTGGAATCCACTGCCTGTTCTGCAATCATAATTTTATTAGTGCCAATTTGTAAAACAGAATGGGTAATATAATGTTCTTGGCTTTCTTTATACGTGAAATTCGGATCTATTTCTTTCATTTCTTTATAATTCTTTTTAAATAAAACTTTTGCGTCTAAATACTGTTCGTAAAATGCGATTGCTTTAGCACCTTGCCCATTTAATGATAAAAAAGGGATTACTTCAAAGTTCATTGTATTGCCTCCTTCATATATGTTTACACTTATTACTATACAAATATAAGGTGCCAACATACGACACCTATAGGGAGAATTTATGAGAAAAGTTGAACGTTTAAATCAGATGCTACGTTTTATTAATCAAAAACAAATATTCACATTGAAAGATTTAATGGATGAATTTCAAATTTCAAAAAGGACAGCTTTACGTGATATTGCATCATTAGAGGAAATGGGTGTCCCTCTTTTTGCAGAGTATGGTCGGTATGGAGGTTATCGTTTAATAAAAACGATGACATTACCACCGATTTCATTTACAAATCATGAAGTTTTTGCACTTTATTTTGCAATGCAAGCACTAAGTAGTTTTGTAAGTATTCCTTTTCAAATCTCGTTTCGTTCCATTAATAAGAAATTTTTAGATAGTGTTTCGTCAAAACAGCGTGAGCAAATTGAAAACTTGCAAAAAAGAGTGTCCTTTTTTCATTTGGAACAAGCACATGAATGTGGTTATCTAGAAGAGATTTTGTTAGCTGCTGTTCAAAATAGGGCTTTAACTATAAACTATGTAACGCCGAAACAAACGACAATGCGCCGTATTCAGCCGATTTCGATTTATGCAATGAAAGGTTATTGGTATTGCCAGGCTTACGATGTAGATAAATCGGCTTATCGAGTGTTTCGCTGTGATCGTATTCGGTCGTTAGAAATGGTAGGTGCTCAGGATAGTCTGGATTTGGAAAACATAAATATACATAACGCACATAGTCTTTGGAAGGCAACTGAACAAGCTATTCAATTTAAATGCTCAATTACTGCGAGGGGGATAGAGATATTCAAGCAACAACAATATCCTTCGATGAAATTATGGGAAGAACACGAAGATACATACTTAATAGGAACTTATGAGCCTGCTGAAATCAACTTTATCATCTCGTATCTAGCTAGTTTTGGTAAAACTATAAAAATAATTGAGCCATCTTCTTTAAAAGAGAACTTGAAAGAATACTACTTAGATTTAATACAAAATTTGTAATATGAATTTGAAATATTAGTTTGTTGGAACAAATTAAATGAAAAATTTTTCTGAATCTAAGGCTCGACATTTGGACGATTGTTGTCATAGTTACAAGACAAGTGTTACAATTATCATTAGGTTTATACATTTTAGTTTTTTTAATTAGGAGAAAAATTGGCATAACATAAATTTGATTTTTATAACGACTGATTGTAAAGAGAAAAAGAAAGCAATCGGAAGTTTTATTTTAATAAAAGAGGAGCGTATTTCCTATGATCGGTATTTTAAAAAAGGTATTTGATGTCAACCAACGCCAAATTAAACGTATGCAGAAGACAGTGGAGCAAATTGATGCATTAGAATCATCTATTAAGCCGCTAACTGATGAACAATTAAAAGGAAAGACGATTGAATTTAAAGAACGTCTAACAAAAGGTGAGACAGTAGATGATCTACTTCCTGAAGCTTTTGCGGTTGTTCGTGAAGCAGCAAATCGTGTTCTTGGAATGCGTCCATATGGCGTACAGCTAATGGGTGGTATCGCCTTACATGAAGGAAATATCTCTGAGATGAAAACAGGTGAAGGTAAAACGTTAACATCTACTTTACCTGTATATTTAAACGCATTAACAGGAAAAGGTGTTCACGTTGTTACAGTCAATGAATACTTAGCACAACGTGATGCAAATGAAATGGGACAACTTCATGAGTTCCTTGGCCTAACTGTAGGGATTAACTTAAATAGTATGTCACGTGAAGAGAAAAAAGCTGCTTATGCTGCTGATATTACGTATAGCACAAATAACGAGCTTGGATTCGATTACTTACGTGATAACATGGTGTTATATAGAGAGCAGTGCGTTCAGCGTCCACTTAATTTTGCTATCATCGATGAAGTCGATTCCATTTTAGTCGATGAAGCACGTACGCCGCTTATTATTTCTGGACAAGCTCAAAAATCAACAGAGCTATACATGTTTGCAAATGCATTCGTTCGTACATTAGAAAATGAAAAAGAATATTCATTTGATGTGAAAACGAAAAATGTAATGTTAACTGAAGATGGTATTACGAAAGCAGAGAAAGCTTTCCATATTGAAAACTTATTTGATTTAAAACATGTAGCACTTCTTCACCATATTAATCAGGGGCTTCGTGCACATGTTGTTATGCACCTTGATACAGATTATGTTGTACAAGAAGGCGAAATCGTAATCGTAGACCAATTCACTGGTCGTCTTATGAAAGGTCGTCGTTATAGCGAAGGTTTACACCAAGCTATTGAAGCAAAAGAAGGCGTAGAAATTCAAAATGAAAGTATGACGCTTGCAACAATTACGTTCCAGAACTACTTCCGTATGTACGAAAAATTATCTGGTATGACTGGTACAGCGAAAACGGAAGAAGAAGAATTCCGTAGTATTTACAATATGAATGTTATCGTAATTCCAACGAATAAAGATATTATTCGTGATGACCGTGCTGATTTAATCTTCAAATCAATGGAAGGTAAATTCAATGCAGTTGTTGAGGATATTGTAAATCGTCATAAGCAAGGACAACCTATTCTTGTTGGTACAGTTGCAATTGAAACATCAGAGCTTATTTCAAAAATGTTAACACGTAAAGGTGTACGTCATAATATCTTAAACGCAAAAAACCATGCGCGTGAAGCAGATATCATTGCAGAAGCTGGTATGAAAGGCGCTGTAACAATTGCGACGAATATGGCTGGTCGTGGTACGGATATTAAGTTAGGCGACGATATTAGAAATGTTGGCCTAGCAGTTATCGGTACAGAGCGTCACGAAAGTCGTCGTATTGATAATCAGTTACGTGGTCGTTCTGGTCGTCAAGGAGACCCTGGTGTAACACAGTTCTACTTATCAATGGAAGATGAACTAATGCGCCGCTTCGGTTCTGACAATATGAAAGCGATGATGGATCGCCTTGGTATGGATGATTCACAGCCAATCGAAAGTAAAATGGTTTCTCGTGCGGTAGAATCTGCACAAAAACGTGTAGAAGGAAATAACTATGATGCACGTAAACAGCTATTGCAATACGACGATGTACTCCGTCAACAACGTGAAGTAATTTATAAACAGCGTCAAGAAGTAATGGATTCAGAGAACTTACGCAGCATTATTGAAGGTATGATGAAATCTACGATAGAACGTGCTGTTGCACTTCATACGCAAGAAGAAATCGAAGAAGATTGGAGCATTAAAGGTCTTGTCGATTACTTAAATACAAACCTTCTTGAAGAAGGAGATGTAAAAGAAGAAGAGTTACGTCGCCTTGCTCCAGAAGAAATGAGCGAATCAATTATCGCGAAATTGTTAGAGCGTTATAATGAAAGAGAGAAGCTTCTACCTGAAGAGCAGACGCGTGAATTCGAAAAGGTTGTTGTATTCCGTGTTGTAGATACGAAATGGACAGATCATATCGATGCAATGGATCACCTTCGTGAAGGTATTCATTTACGTGCTTACGGACAAATTGATCCACTTCGTGAATACCAAATGGAAGGATTCGCAATGTTCGAGTCGATGATCGCTTCTATTGAAGAGGAAATCTCTCGTTACATTATGAAAGCTGAAATTGAGCAAAACTTAGAGCGTCAAGAAGTTGTTCAAGGTGAAGCTGTTCATCCATCAAGCGATGGTGAAGACGCGAAGAAAAAACCGGTTGTAAAAGGTGACCAAATGGGACGCAACGATTTATGTAAATGCGGTAGTGGCAAGAAATATAAAAACTGTTGTGGCATTGGGCAGTAATAGGGAACTGTAGTTCAGTCTGCTTTGCAAACTTTTACATCAAAAATGTATAATGAAAAGGTTTAAACTCTCTCCGTAATAAGCGGAGAGAGTTTCCCTTGTTTTCATATGAAAGTAACAGCAATTACATAGAGGTGAAGGAAATGGAATTAGTAGAAATTAGGCAAGAATTAGAGAAAATGGCTAAGAGATTAGCGGCTTTTAGGGGGTCTCTTTGACCTCCCTACTAAGGAAAAACAAATTGCAGAATTAGAAGAAACGATGATGGGCGCTGGATTTTGGGATGACCAACAAGGCGCACAAGCTGTAATTAATGAAGCGAATGCGCTGAAAGATATGGTTGGAAGGTTCCGTCAGTTAGATGAGACGTTCGAAAACTTAGAAATGACGCATGACCTACTTAAAGAAGAGTATGATGAAGATTTACATGAGGAATTAGAATCTGAAGTGAAAACTTTAATTCAAGAAATGAACGAGTACGAGCTTCAGTTACTATTAAGCGATCCTTATGATAAAAATAACGCTATTTTAGAATTACACCCAGGTGCAGGTGGAACAGAGTCACAAGACTGGGGTTCTATGTTATTACGTATGTACACACGCTGGGCTGAGAAACGTGGGTTTAAAGTAGAAACGGTTGACTACTTACCGGGCGATGAAGCTGGTATTAAGAGTGTTACATTATTAATTAAAGGTCATAACGCTTACGGTTACTTGAAAGCGGAGAAAGGTGTACATCGTCTTGTACGTATTTCACCGTTCGATTCTTCAGGTCGTCGTCATACATCGTTCGTATCTTGTGAAGTTGTACCTGAATTCAATGATGAAGTTGAAATTGAAGTGCGTACAGAAGATTTGAAAATAGATACGTATCGTGCAAGTGGGGCAGGCGGACAGCATGTTAATACGACAGATTCAGCAGTTCGTATAACGCATCTACCAACAAATACGGTTGTGACATGTCAGTCAGAGCGTTCTCAAATTAAAAACCGTGAACATGCGATGAAAATGCTGAAAGCGAAATTATATCAAAAGAAATTAGAAGAACAACAAGCACAATTAGATGAGATTCGCGGAGAGCAAAAAGAAATTGGATGGGGCAGCCAAATCCGTTCTTACGTATTCCATCCGTATTCTCTTGTGAAAGACCATCGTACAAATACAGAAGTTGGTAACGTACAAGCAGTTATGGATGGGGAAATTAATCCGTTTATTGATGCGTATTTACGTTCTCGTATTTAATAAGAGAAAAAGCCAACAGAATTGTTGGCACATGTTGAGGTCCAAGAGGATATAAAGAGGCTTATCTTATTTATATTGATGAAATAAAGAGGAAGAGAAGTTGGAGGCGACAACTTCTCTTTTTGATGAGATTACATGTAGAATACAATGCCGTATATTGTTTTGTAAAAAGTAGAGAATAGTAAAACAGAGCGATAATAGGGTAGGGCTTTATATAGGGATTCTCATTTTTGGTTTGGAGAAAAAGGCTCTTTATAGAACTTTTTAAGGTGTTCACAGAATTGAAACAATTTATGAAAGCTTATTTTATTAGGCTTCTCACTATATTTGTGAAAAATATGAAATATACCTTAGTTTTTCTATATAAAGATAATGCTTATAATGAATATTGAATGTGTTATGAAAACTATTGCCTAGTTATGGATGAAAAGAATATCAACAATGGGGAGCGATGGAAGTGAAAAAGAAATTGTTGGCTATTGCGTTAGGGACATCAGTTGTTCTTGCTTTAGGAGCATGTGGAAATAAAGAAGAGAGTAAATCATCAAAACAATCTGCAAGCACAGATAGTGCAGAACAAATCTTCCAAAGAAGTTGTGCAGGTTGTCACGCGAAAGATTTATCAGGAGCAACTGGACCTGATTTAAGAAAAGTAGGCGGTAAGTATGACGCTGCGGCTATCGAAGAAATTATTAAAAAAGGTCGGGGCTCAATGTCACCTGGACTTATTCAAGGTGAGGACGCAAAAAAAGTATCTGAATGGCTAGCTGAACATAAATAAAAAAGGTGAAATAGACGAGTTGATTATAGGATCTTACCTAAAAATGATTTAGGCTAAGAACTATGTCAGCTCGTTTACCTTGTTAGGATGTAACATAACTGTAACAAAATTGTATCCGAACTGGAAACCGATTGATGTTACAATGGGGTTTGTAGAATTTTGATGAAATATATTACATAGAGTAGCGTTGCTAATAAAAAGCATGTATGGAAGCTACCTTCAACAAGAATGGTCGAGCGAAAATAAAGGTTTTTCTTTTATTTTCAAATGTACAGAAAAGTATTTCGAAAAAAATCATTAAGTATTGGGTGATAAATAATGATAAAAATGACGAATGTTTATAAGGAGTACCCAAATGGTATGAAAGCCATTGCTGGTCTCACAGTTAACATTAAACAAGGTGAATTTGTATACGTAGTTGGACCGAGTGGAGCCGGAAAATCTACATTTATTAAAATGATGTATCGTGAAGAGAAGCCATCTACAGGATCAATTAATGTAAATGGACTTGTAATTGAAACATTAGCAGAAAGAGATGTTCCATATTTCCGTCGTCAATTAGGCGTAATTTTCCAAGATTTTAAATTGCTACCTAAATTAACGGTATATGAGAATGTTGCGTTTGCTTTAGAAGTAATTGAAGAAGAACGAGATGCGATTCGTGAACGTGTTACAGAAGTGTTAGGTCTTGTAGGTCTAGATGATCGTGCAGATGCACTTCCAGGCGAACTTTCAGGCGGAGAGCAACAACGTGTGGCGATTGCAAGAGCGATTGTAAATAGACCAAAGGTTGTAATTGCGGATGAGCCAACAGGTAACTTAGATATTGAAACAGCGCTTGATATTATGAGTATTTTTAAACGTATTAATGAGCGTGGTACAACGATTGTTATGGCGACACATAACGCAGATATCGTAAATACAATTCGTCATCGTGTAATTGCAATTGAAGGCGGAAAAATTGTTCGAGATGAGATTGAGGGAGGATACGGATATGAAGGCTAAAACCCTTAGTCGACATTTGCGAGAAGGTGTGAAAAATCTATCCCGTAACGGATGGATGACATTTGCTTCTGTAAGTGCAGTAACAGTTACGTTATTACTTGTAGGTGTCTTTTTGGCAGCGATTATGAATATGAACCATTTTGCGACGAAAGTAGAGCAAGATGTAGAAATTCGTGTGCATATTGATCCGGCAGCAAAAGAAGCTGATCAAAAGAAATTAGAAGAAGATATGAGTAAAATTGCGAAAGTAGATTCTATTAAATATTCTTCTAAAGAAGAAGAGTTGAAACGTTTAATTAAAAGCTTAGGCGATAGTGGAAAAACGTTCGAGTTATTTGAGCAAGATAATCCACTGAAAGATGTATTTGTTGTAAAGGCGAAAGAACCAACAGATACAGCGGCGATTGCGAAAAAGATTGAGAAAATGCAGTTTGTAAGTAATGTTCAATACGGTAAAGGTCAAGTTGAAAAATTATTTGATACTGTAAAAACTGGTCGTAACATCGGGATTGCGTTAATTGCTGGTCTTCTATTCACAGCGATGTTCTTAATCTCTAACACAATTAAAATTACAATTTATGCTCGTAGTACTGAGATTGAAATTATGAAACTTGTTGGTGCAACAAACTGGTTTATTCGTTGGCCGTTCTTGTTAGAGGGATTATTCCTAGGAGTATTAGGATCAATTATTCCAATTGGCCTAATTTTAGTTATATATAATTCATTGCAAGGTGTGTTTAATGAAAAACTTGGCGGAACAATTTTCGAGCTTCTACCATACAACCCATTCGTATTCCAATTAGCTGGTTTATTAGTGTTAATCGGTGCATTAATCGGTATGTGGGGAAGTGTAATGTCAATTCGTCGCTTCTTAAAAGTATAAAAAGTTGCAAACATAATTCGTACAAGCTTATCATATAGTAGAAATAGGTAAAGGCATCACACATCGTGTGATGCCTTTTGCTACACCACCTGTGTGTTCTGGAAAGGGGAATTCCGCATTGAAACGTAGAGTTGCAATTATTGGAATGGTTGTTGCATTTTTAATTGGTGCTGGCGGGATGTTTGGTGGTATGTACTGGCTTGGGATAAACCCAGCATATGTAACACAAACAGTATCGAATGGTAATGCTGGCACAGCGCAAGGGAATTTGGCAAAGATTAATGAGGCGTATGCACTAATTGATTCACGTTATGTGGAAGACGTGAAAGACGACAAATTAGTCGAAGGTGCGATACAGGGAATGTTGTCTACGCTGAAGGACCCTTATTCCACGTATATGGATAAAGAAACGGCAAAACAGTTTAGTCAGTCACTAGATCCTGAACTTGAAGGGATTGGAGCTGAAGTAAACAAGACGGACGGTAAGCTTATTATCGTATCGCCAATTAAAGGTTCACCAGCAGAAAAGATAGGAATTAAACCGAATGACCAAATTTTATCTGTAGATGGAAATAGTGTGAAAGATTTATCACGTGAAGAAGCAGTATTAAAAATTCGTGGTAAAAAAGGAACGACTGTTGCAATTGAAATTAAGCGCGCAGGAGTGGCTGATCCGATAGAATTTAAAATTAAGCGAGAAAAGATTCCGATTTTCACTGTATTTAGTTCCGTAAAGCAAGAGAGCGGAAAAGACATCGGTTATATGCAAATTACTTCTTTTGCTGAAAATACTGCGAAAGAATTTAAGGATCAGTTAAAAGAGTTAGAGAAGAAACATATAACAGGCTTAGTTATTGACGTACGTGGCAATCCTGGTGGCTATTTAAATAGTGTAGAAGACATACTAGGAGACATCATGACAGATAAAAAGCCAATGCTACAAGTAGAACAGCGAAATGGTGAGAAGAAGAAATTCTCTACGGAACTGAAAGAAAGAAAGCCATATCCAATTTCAGTATTAATTGATAATGGAAGTGCTTCTGCTTCAGAGATTTTAGCGGGTGCGCTGAAAGAGGGAGAAGGATACGATTTAATTGGTGAAAAAACGTTTGGTAAAGGTACTGTCCAACAAGCTGTTCCATTTAAAGATGGTAGCAATATTAAATTAACAATGTTTAAATGGTTAACACCAGATGGCAATTGGATTCATAAAAAAGGAATCGCGCCAACTGTAGAAGTGAAGCAACCAGATTATTATCATGCGACACCAATTCAAATTGAAAAGACACTTTCATACAATTCAAATGATGTACAAGTAAAACATGCGCAAGAAATGCTTAAGAGCTTAGGCTATGTACCAGGACGTGAAGATGGGTACTTTAGCAAAGAGACAGAATCAGCACTAAAAGCATTCCAAAATGCGAGTGAGATGGAAGCAACAGGACAACTCGATAAAAAGACAGCTGAAGCGCTTCAAACTAAAATTATTGAAAAAATCCGTTCTGGAGAAAATGATTTACAATTACAGACGGCATTGAAATTAATAGCGAAATAAGAAAGAATACAGGCACTTTGATGCCTGTATTTTTTATGTGTTAAACAAACATTTCTTTAGTTATGATAAGATAAAAAGAAAAAATGATATAAATGGTGGTGAATGAATTCGTGGAGGCATGGCTTTTTGAAATACTACGAGCAGTTGGACGTTTTTTCTTACACCCTGCTGTCTATGTATTTTTAATTAGTAGTATCTTCGTTGGATACTTACGTATATTACGAGAACGAAAAGATTTTTCTTTTAAAGTATATGATATTTGGTTTGAACTACGAACAACTCTATTTGCAGGTATTGGGTACGGATTAATCGTATCTATTATTACGATTGGACTCGGGCTAGTCGTTTCAAAAGCGAGTTTATGGGCAATTTTACTTTGGACGTTATTATTTGGATTAACTGCTATGTATCGATATTTATCTGTAGCTTATACTTTCGGAATCGCTATTGCACTCGTGTTGTTATCGTCTAAGATGCCAGTTTCCTTCTTACAGCTTGGAGAAGGTGAAGAGGGTACGATTGTATCCCTTGCTATTTTACTAGGCGTTATGCTCGTTGTAGAGGGGTTATTAATCTCTAAAAATGCGGTTCGCTATTCTACGCCAAAAATTAACAAAGGTAAGCGTGGGCTACGAATTGGACTACATGAATCAAATCGTTTATGGCTTGTACCAGTATTTATTCTTATACCAGGAGATGCGGTGACAGGATTTATTTCTTGGTGGCCTGTCGTTTCAATAGGTTCGACTACATACTCTTTATTCCTCGTACCATTTCTAATTGGATTTATGAGAAAAGTTAGAAGTTATGAGCCGACGGAAGCTTTATTATTTACAGGAAGACGTGTCTATGGATTAGCGGGGCTCGTACTCGTTTTGGGTATCGCAAGTTACTGGTGGCACGTACTCGCAATTATCGCGATGGGAGTCGCAATGCTTGGACGCTTTACAATCTCGATGCAAGAGAAAATTGCAGACGAGAAAAGACCAGCATACTTTGCCGCACGTAATGATGGACTTGTTGTGTTAGATACAATTCCGAATACAATTGGGGCAGAGATGAATTTAAAGCCTGGAGAAGTTATTACGAAAGTAAATGGAGTCATTCCAAGAAGTACCGAAGAGTTTTATGACGCGCTTCAAACGAAGACGACAGGGGCGTTTTGTAAATTAGAAGTAGTAGATACAAATGGTGAGCTTCGTCTTGCTCAAACGGCGTTATATGCTGGGGGACATCATGAATTAGGTGTTGTGTTTGTCCAGCAAGAGCATGAGTGGGATTCGGAAGCGATGTAAAATAAAATGGAAACCTTCATCAAACACAGATGAAGGTTTTTTTAGTTTCATAGACGGATAACTTGAATAATTATTTGATAATGGTTATCATTTAGGGAGTCTTTTAATTTGGAAAAGGGAGGAAAAATATGCTACGTAAATTTTTTTCTTACTATAAACCGTACAAAGGTTTATTTATACTTGATTTTTCCTGTGCAGTTATCGCAGGCTTACTCGAACTTGGTTTCCCGCTTATCGTAAATCAATTTATTGATAAGTTATTACCAGGGCAAAACTGGACGCTTATTTTATGGGCTTGTTTCGGTTTATTCGCAGTTTACGTGTTAAATGCAGGTTTGCAATATGTCGTTACATATTGGGGGCATATGCTTGGTATTAACATTGAAACAGATATGAGACAGAAATTATTTGATCACATTCAAAAGCTATCATTCAGATTTTTTGATAATAATAAAACAGGTCATTTAATTTCACGTCTTACAAACGATTTAATGGAAATTGGGGAAATTGCTCACCACGGACCAGAAGATTTATTCATTGCCATTATGACTTTAGTCGGAGCATTTTCATTTATGATGATGATTAACTGGAAGTTAGCACTTCTAACATTCTTCGTAATCCCGTTCTTATTATGGTTGGCACTTTACTTCAACAAAAAAATGACAGGTACGTTTAGACGTTTATTCTCAGACGTTGCTGATTTCAATGCATGTATTGAGAACAATGTTGGTGGTATCCGTGTTGTACAAGCATTCGGAAATGAAAAGTTTGAGAAAGAGCAATTTGCTGTAAACAATGCTCGTTTCCGTACAACAAAATTAATGGCGTATAAAATTATGGCGTTAAATTCATCTATTAGTTATATGCTGATGCGTCTTGTAACACTCTTTGTATTAATATGTGGTACATGGTTCGTACTGCAAGGTGAATTAACGTACGGTGGATTTATTGGATTCGTTTTGTTAACGAACATTTTCTTCCGCCCAATTGAAAAAATTAATGCGGTTATTGAAAGTTATCCGAAAGGAATCGCTGGTTTTAAAAGATATGTAGAACTTCTGGAAACAGAGCCGGATATTGTAGATTCTAAAGATGCAATCGAAGTTAAACATGTACACGGCGATATTCAATACGATAACATCACGTTCGGATATGAAAATAAAGAGCCGATTTTAAACGATATTAGTTTGAAAATACATGCAGGTGAAACAGTTGCTTTCGTTGGACCATCAGGGGCAGGGAAAACAACATTATGTAGTTTATTACCGCGTTTTTATGAACACTCATCTGGATCAATTCAAATTGATGGCATTGACACGAAAGAGATGACGTTATCGTCACTTCGTAAGCAAATCGGAATTGTGCAGCAAGATGTTTTCTTATTCTCAGGAACAATTCGTAAAAATATCGCTTACGGAAATTTAAAAGCTTCAGAATCTGAAATTTGGCAGGCGGTAAAACGTGCCCAGTTGGAGGACTTAATTTACTCGCAACCAGACGGTTTAGATACAGTTATTGGTGAGCGTGGTGTGAAACTTTCAGGAGGACAAAAGCAGCGCTTAGCAATTGCCCGTATGTTCTTGAAAAACCCACCAATTTTAATTTTAGATGAAGCAACTTCTGCGCTAGACACAGAGACGGAACTTGCTATCCAAAAATCACTTGCTGAACTATCTGTCGGTCGTACAACGTTAGTTATCGCTCACAGGCTAGCAACTATTAAAAATGCGGATCGCATCGTCGTTGTAAATAAAGATGGTATTGCAGAACAAGGTTCACATGCTGAATTAATTGAGCGTGGCGGAGGGTATAGCAGGTTATACGAAGCACAGTTTAGTTCGTAAATATAATTTCTGCTGAATTAGTGCACCATAAGTAAGTGGAAATCTTATATGGGAGGCTATAAAGCATGATTGTAACAACAACTTCTACAATTCAAGGAAAAGAGATTACTGACTATATTGATATCGTCAATGGCGAAGCAATTATGGGGGCGAATATCGTGCGTGACCTTTTTGCTTCTGTCCGCGACGTGGTCGGTGGCCGTGCAGGCGCTTACGAAAGTAAATTGAAAGAAGCACGCGACATTGCAATGGAAGAGATGAAAACTCTCGCAAGACAAAAAAATGCGAACGCGATTGTTGGTATCGACGTGGACTACGAAGTAGTTCGCGAAGGGATGCTAATGGTTGCGGTGAGTGGGACTGCTGTTCGTATATAAAGTGAAACTTTAATTAGTGGGGGTTTTGTTCATCCCCCACTGATTATTAGCCTTCACCAATCGGGCGTTTACGGGCAGTTGATCTCCCACCTAACTTCTTTGCTCAAGCAGAATTTTGAGGTGGGAGTCTTACTGCCCACAAATAGCGGGATAAAGTGAAAAGCCGTGCAGGTGCACGGCTTTTTTGTTGTTATTGATGCTGTTATCGTGTTTAAGTCGATATTCTATGTCGAAGCCTCGATATTTCTTGGGAAATGCGGAAGATCCCGTCGATATATAGGGAAGACATTAGAGCGCTTCTTTACATTTTTGAATTTGAACTAATAATTTTTCGTATTCTTGTTCGAGAAATGTGATGTCATCTTGAGGATTTGGTATAGAAATCCGGCTGATGATTTCTGTTAATTTTGTTTGTAACCGTAATAATTCTTGTTCAGTAATATTTACAGAAGCTTGAGTTGTTCTTTTTGTGTATTGCTCGTAATTGCCGTGGAATATTCTAGGCTCTCTCTCATCTACTTTTAGAATATGGTCTGCAACAGAACGAATAAAGGCGCGGTCATGGCTAATGAAAAGTATGGTGCCAGGATACTCTTGTAACATGCTTTCTAATTCTTCCTGTGTTGTTAAATCTAAATAGTTCGTCGGTTCATCGAGCAGAAGCATATTATAGTTTCCTAAAAATACTTTTGCGAGTGCAACCTTCATTCGTTCACCGCCACTTAAGACGTGCACAGGTTTATGAACATCTTCGCGGCGGAAAAGGAGCCTTGCAAGTATTGTTCGAACGAACGACTCCGTATAGTTTGTTTCTTCTAGAACATTTTCTAAAATTGTTTTATCTGTGTTTAAAATTGATAGTGTTTGTTCAAAGTATCCAATTTTACAGCTTTTCGAAAGCTGAATGCCGCGCTCGTTTGTGAGAAGCATATTGAACAAAGTTGTTTTTCCACTTCCGTTTGCGCCTAAAATAGCAAGCTTTGCACCGGGGGCAATTGTCCCATTCATATTTTTAAATAGTGTGCGGTCGCCTATTTTCTTCGTTGTTTTATTAAACTGTACCACCACTTTACTATGAATTGGTGTATGGTATTGCACGTCAAACTGAGCTTGAGAAAGATCCTTTGGTTTTTCTTTCTTTTCTAATTTTTCGAGACGTGTTTCTAATGCTTTCGCTGCTCTACTAACATTTTCTTGCCCATGAGCACCGCTTAATTTATAAAGTTTAGATTCAGATGAACTGAACCGCGTTGGGATTTTTGTCATGCTAGAAGCGCGTTGTTTTCTTTGTAAAATGGACTGTTCTAAACGATTTTTTTCTTGTACATATTGCTCGTATTCTGCTTCCTTTTGTATTCTCTCACGTTCTTTTTGTTTTCGATAGTTTGAATAATTCCCTTTATATTCTTGAATAGTACCGTCTTCAATTTCGATGATCTTGGTACATATGGTATCTAGAAAATCACGATCATGCGATATTAAAACAAGTGCACCGTTATAAGATAAAAGTGCCTTTTCTAATTGCTCTGTACCGAACATATCTAAGTGACTTGTTGGCTCATCAGCAAATAGAATGCCTGCATCTTGTTCGAGAGCATGAGCAATCTTTAGGCGCATTCGTTCGCCGCCGCTCATTGAATCTGCAACGTTTGAAATATTCCATTTTCCTTTTGTAAGAGAAGAAGCGGTTTCCGGCAGTTCCTCGCTAAGCTGAGGAATGATAGCGATAGAACTATGGTGAGTTACTATACCTTGGTCAGCCTCTATTTCTTTACTTAATATTTGTAATAACGTAGATTTTCCAGCTCCGTTGACTCCAACAATTCCTATGCGATCGTTTGTTTGAATTTCCAGTGATGGTAACGTAAATAGGGTGCGATCACCAAAGCTCTTTTCAATATTACGTGCGAATAAAATAGTCATAAAAAAACCTCCCTAGTTTCACTAGAGAGGATAAACGTCGCCCTTGAATGTAAAAATCGTACATAAATAAACGATTTTTTACATAACCGTCTCGAAAGAAAGTATCGACAAATGGACAGACTAATCCTCTGCTAGTTTTCATCATTTTTGTTCACTATTTGTGATGGATGAAATAAATAAGAGAATTAGAACTTCATTGGTCAAAGTACCTTCCTTTCATAATATTATTTTTATTGTATGCGCATACAAAAGAGTTTGTCAAACTTATTTCTGTTTGTGATTTTTGAATTCGCTATTATACAGTTGTGCCTTTGCGAGTGCTTCAGCATCATTTTTGATTTCATCTAATCCATTCGCATCCCCAATAACATACCCTTCAAATGATGAACCAACAAAATCAAAGATATATTGAAACTGGGCGATAAGTGGTAATGCTTTCAGTTTCGGATTGTCTCCGCCAACGATGACAACGTACATTTTTTTGCCTTTCATTTTTTCTTTGAAATGAAGGGATGTATCGCGCAAGCTTTGTGACCAGCGATCAACGAAGTTTTTCATATGACCACTCATTCCGTACCAGTATAGCGGTGTAGCGAAGATAATCGTGTCGTGCTCTAGCATGCGTTCAATTAATTGTTGATAGTCATCATTTATAGGTTGAAATCCATCTGCATCATGACGCTGATCTATAATTGGGTGGACAATATGATCACGTAAGTAAATTTGTTCTGCTTCAATTCCATCAATCATCATATGTGTTAAAGATTCCGTATTTCCGTTTTGTCTTGAACTGCCATGTATAACAAACATGTAATCATCCCTTTTCTTTTGTTTGTTTTAGGAGTGAAACGTGTTTTTGCAAGTTGGCTTGAATACTAGAGAGCAATTCGATTTGTTTCGTAACTTCACATAGTTTATCTTCGTAAAGTGTAAGAATACTACTGCATGGGTTTTCGTATAAATGTGGCTCGATTTCAAGGCAGCGCAGCATCCTCGCCGTCTCTTCTAAGTTTAAACCAAGCTGTAAGTACATTTGAATAAGTTCTACTTTTTTGATAGCACTTTCATCAAATTTGCGATAGCCATTTTCAAGGCGTTTCGAAGGGAGTATTCCCTTTTCTTCATAATGTCTCAGTGAGCGCTCGCTGACCCCTGTTTTTTTAGATAACTCCCCAATTCGCAATGTGTTTCACTCCTTTTAAAGATATTGTAAACCTTCACACTAATGTAAAGGTCAACTCTGTTTTTTCGCAAAAGAATCTACATGATTTAAAAAGACCTGAATAGCCTTAGAAGGGATAAAATATTTGCCGCGCACGATGGAGAATGGACGGATTAGCTTTTCATTTGGAACTTCGACGTGGAATAGTTCTTTGGCTAGTAGTTCTTTCCGCACGGTCCAGTCAGAAAGTATAGCGATGCCAAGCCCGGCAGCGACGGCTTCCTTTACACTTTGAATGCTACTAAATGTAAAGAATCGTTTCATTTTTAAATGATGTTGATGAATAAAACGATCGCTATAGGCACGTGTCCCAGAGCCACTTTCTCTTAATACCCATACTTGGTCTTGGAGAGTAGTTTCGTTTATATCCTTGATGTGAAGCAATGGATGATTTGGAGGGACGACGAGCTTCATTTCATCTTGCATAAACGTTTCAACGTCCACGTCAGCATATACGACTTGCCCTTCCACTAAGCCGATATCAATTTGATTGGAGCGGAGGCTTTGCAAAACTTCTTCCGTATTTGAGATAAATGTATGAACTTCGACGTGTGGATTTTCATTCGCATAGTTAGCGAGTATTTTCGGAAGTAAGTATTCACCAATTGTAAAACTAGCACCGATGCGAAGTGTTCCTGTTACAACGTTATGTAGTTCGTTAATTTCCTGCTTAGCATCTTCATAAAGAGAGAGCATTTGCTTTGCATGTATGTATAATATGTTTCCAGCTTCCGTAACTTGGACGTGCTTTGGGGAGCGCTGAATAAGTGTAGCCCCCAATTCATTTTCTAGGTTGCGAATGTGCATACTAACTCCGGGTTGTGAAAGGTTTAATAGTTCCGCAGCACGCGAAAAATGTTTTTGTTCAACGACAGTAACAAAGATTTTCAAAATGTCGACGTTCATTTGTTAGGCCCCTTTATTTTTGTTTTCATTTTATCATAAGTATTTCTGATGATAGGGATTCAATATTGATATTAAACTTATTATAAAAATTCTCTTATAATGTAACTAGAAAGAACATGCATGTTCCAATACGATTATTGGGGTGGTATAAAGTGGAACAAACACTTGTTATACAAAAGAAGAAGGGCTTTGGATTTTCGCAAGGTATTGGGATTACGTTATTAATCGCAATCGCCGCGAAATATTTAGCAGAGCTTCCATTTTTAAATATTATGGGACAATTAGTAATCGCTATTCTAATCGGGATGGTTTGGCGCGCGGCAATCGGGATTCCTCAAGAAGCGATAGCGGGAACGAACTTTGCGAGTAAGAAGTTGCTACGCTTTGGGATCATCTTACTTGGAATGCGGTTAAATCTTGTAGATATTGCGAAGGCGGGTCCGAAAGTATTGGTCATCGCAGCGGTTGTTATTACATTTACAATTTTCGTTGTATATGGACTAACGAAAGTATTTAAAGTAGAAAAGAAACTTGGAATTTTAACGGCGTGCGGAACGGCGATTTGTGGTGCAGCAGCGGTCGTCGCGATTGCACCGCAAGTGAAAGCGAAAGATGAAGAAACAGCGGTTGGGGCAGCGATTATTGCAATTTTAGGTACAATATTTACACTTGTTTATACGCTATTATACCCAGTGCTTGGCTTCTCACCCTATGGTTACGGCGTGTTCGCAGGTGCGACATTGCACGAAATCGCTCATGTTATCGCTGCTGCGGCGCCAGGCGGTAGCACGGCTGTAGACATCGCGGTTATTGTGAAATTAACGCGCGTAGCGATGCTTGTGCCAGTAGCGATTTTAATTGGATTATGGTTTGGCAAGAGTGAGGGAAGCGAAGAAAAAAGATCGTGGCGCGACCTTCCGATTCCTTGGTTCATCTTCGGATTTTTAGCAATGAGTGCGGTGCATTCGCTTGGGATTATCCCAGAAGTTGTTGCCGGATATATTGTAGTAATTGCGTACATGCTTATTGCAATGGCGATGGCAGGGCTAGGTTTAAATGTAGAGTTTAAAACGTTCCGCAAATTAGGAAGTAGGGCATTTGTGGCAGGGCTAATTGGCTCGGTTTGCCTTTCGGTACTTGGGTACGTTCTTGTATATGCGTTAGGATTTATGTAGTAAGACGAAGAAGCTGTCCCAAAAGATATTTTGGGACAGCTTCTTTCTTATGCCTATAGTGCTACGGGTGTCGATATTTGTCGGTAAGTCGATATATTTAAAAAATCGCTGATATAAATTTAATTCCTGTCTTACTGTGTTAGAGAAGGTGTTCAGTGAAATGTTTTTCTAAAATTTGTAAAGATATCTTTACTTAAAATTGGAAAATATTTATAATTAAAGTAAAGATATCTTTACTTTCGAAGGTGGAGCCTATGGGTGTGAAAAATAAAATTAAAGAATTACGAAAGCAAAATCACATAACGCAAATTGAAATGGCAAAGGCGATGCAAGTGACGCGGCAGACAATCGTGGCAATTGAGAACCACCACTATAACCCGAGTCTAGAGTTATCCCTAAAAATCGCCAAATATTTTGGAATGAAGGTAGAGGAAATATTTATGCTGGAGTAAGGGGAGAGAAAATGAACGATACTAAAAAGTTGTATATCGCTACTGTCTTAGGATTATGTGGAGGGTACGTTTTAGTTCGTATTATGGATCCATCCATACCGATGTTATCGCTAATAGTTAGTAACATTTTAGCAATTCTATTTTTAACAGTGTATACGTATTATAAAAAACGTAAGTACAAAAAAGAGGGATTTCCAGATATAGATGAGCGAGTAAATGAAAATATAAAAAGGCATGTAAATGTCTCGCTTATATTCGCATTTGTCCTTCTCATTGTTTACATTGGTGCTAGCAAAATCGTAGGCAGAGATGTCATACCTACGCCAGAAATATTCATTGTATGTAGTTTCTTATTTGCTGGTAGTCTCATCATAGGAGTTATGGCGGGAAAACGAGCATAGCGATAGGAGGAATGAAAATGCAAGATGAGTTTGAGAGATTTCAATCGGATAAAGCGTTTAAATATTTAGGGTTATTTTTCGTGATAAGTTTAGCAATATGGAGTTTGTACAATTTAATTGTTTATGGAAATGCTGGTATGCCATTCGTTTTATTTGTACTAGGGCAGTTTGTTTATTTCGTTGTGAATTATTGGCCGAAGTGGAAGTTTAGAAATAAGAAAGAGGCTGATAATACATGAATAAGCAAGAAGTTATGAGGTTTATAGGAAGCTTATCTTTAGCGGGGCTTATTTTAAATACAAGTTTAGTCATTTTAAATATTTCGTGGGGAGCGATATTGATTTCAAATGTAGCCCTTATTAGTTTATACGCTGTGTCTGAGTATAAGGAGCGAAAGCGATGGAAAGAAGAAGGTGTACCTGCATTAGATGAGAGAATCATGAAAAAAATGCAGCAATATTTTACGGCTTGTATGGTAGGTTTCTTTTTGTTTTTTATCGCGTATCTTTCTGTAAATAAGTATTTAGATAGACAAATCGTGGATGTGAATGAATTATTATATATAGTTATTTTTGGACTGTTAATTAGTATGGCATCGACGAGTGTATTAGCAGCAAGGGGAATTAAATAAATATATAAAGGGGAAACAGGATGGGATTAGCGGTATTATGTGCTGCGACGGCTATATTTGCACTTTTGTGGGGGATGCAAAACTTCTCTCGCAATCCAGTGCCAAGTGTATGTATTATGATTGGTGCTGTAGGTTTATCATACTATTTATTAATTTTAGCGCATTATCATAAAACAGCAACAAGTGTTGTTGTTGGGGCAATTATTTTATCTTGTGGACGCGCTATACAAAAGGGTTTTCTTCCATAAAAGCTGTTTATACAAAAGGTATAAACAGCTTTTTGTATTTTTTTTACAAACTACTTGAAAGTTACGTTACGTCACCTTTTATAATGAAGGAGAAGAGGTGATGGAGTTGATTTCAATTCAAGAACTAACGAGGGAAACAGGGGTTACAGTAAGGACGTTACGTTATTATGATCAAATCGATTTATTAAAGCCGAGTGGGAAAACTGATGGAGGACATCGGTTATATAGCGAGAGAGATGTTGTTCGTTTGCAGCAAATTTTATTTTTAAAAGAAATGGGTTTTTCATTAAAAGAGGTTGCGAATATGTTAGTAACAGGTGAGCTCAATTTAAAAGGTTCGCTTGAAAAACAACTTCAATTTGTACAGGAAGAACAAAAGAAGTTTAATCGAATGGAGCGTGTTTTACAAGCGGTTGTTTATTCGGTAGATGTGGAGGGAGAACTGGATTGGAAAGTTATGTTTGAGCTTATTCAGCTTTCGAAACAGTCTCCTCGTATACGTGAAATATTTCAAAATGAAGTCTTTTCGAAAGAAGAGCAAGATTTACTTCATAATTTGCCAAATATGAGTGAGGAAGATCCGAATGTGTTAGAGTGGGTAGATTTATTAAAGCAATTACGTAATTTTATGAAAGACGGTAAGGAAGCATCGTGTGATGAAGTACAAGAGGCAACGAAGAAATTAATGCAGAAGTGTTTAGAGATGGCTAATGGTGATGAAGCATTTTTAGATAAATTGTGGGAAGTAAGAAAATCAAAAGAAGATTCACAGAAAATGAGTATGTATCCAATTGAGGAAGAGCTTCTAGTATATATGGATGAGGCTTTTCGTATATATGATGAAAGGGAGAGGGATAAATGAGTATACTCGCAGAATATCGATGGTATTTTTTAATTGGTGCAGAGATAGTATTTTGGCTATCAGCTATTGGATTCTTTTTACTAAGGTATGGATTTCGCTTGAAAAAGGCGAGCTTTATTATGGGGATTGTGCTACTCATAAATGAAGTGTTTATTTTAACTTTAGGGGTATTGGACTATTATCAAACAGGGAAGTTCTCTAATTTTCAAATCATTACGGTAATCATTCTATTATATGCAGTTTTTTATGGGAAAAAGGATTTGAAGAAATTAGATATATATGTACAAAAATTAGTTGCGAAGTGGCGGAATGAACCGGCGCCTATTATCGAAGATCCATTTGAATTAACAGGTATGGCGCATGCGAAACAGGAAATAAAAAATTGGGCTTTGCATCTTATTTTGTTTGTTGCGGTTCATATATTCCTTTTCTTCATGTATGGGCTTATTCCAGTAGAACAGTGGGGAAATTGGTTAGAGTCAGGAATCGTTTTAAATAAAACAGCAAGCCGTGTAAGCCAAGTATGGGCTATTATTCTTTTAGCGGATACTGCGATTTCATTTTCATATGTGATTTTTCCGAAGAAGGAGAAAGGGAAAGAAAAGCTACTTTCATAGAGGAAAGTAGCTTTTTGCAAATTTAGTATAGGTTTCTTTTTTTGGGTATACAAATAGTTTGTGTGGGAGAGGATGACAGTAGGAAAAAAGAGATAGTTGTAAAAGGATTGTTAAAGAGACATGTGAGGTAGATATTGCTTATAGGTTAGTAGAGTATATGAACGAGGAAAGGCGTAATGGATATGATTTGTTACATGTCCCTTTAAAATAAAATTTGTAAAGGAAGGAAGTATTTACTCCTTCCTTTTTCTATGTATAACTTGTCGAAAACTTTACCGAATATCTGTTCGTTTTTTTAGGTTTTTTATGGGCATTCGTGGTAAAATAATAATACAGATTTTTATGAGGAGGTCGGTTTTTAGTTGGAACATCCATTTGAAATTATCTCAGAGTATTCCCCGCAAGGTGATCAGCCGGGAGCGATAGAGAAGCTTGTAGAGGGAATTAATAGTGGTAAGAAAAAGCAAGTGTTGCTTGGAGCGACAGGAACGGGTAAGACATTTACGATTTCAAATGTCATTAAAGAAGTGCAGAAGCCAACACTTGTAATGGCTCATAATAAAACGTTAGCAGGACAGTTATATAGTGAGCTGAAAGATTTCTTTCCTAACAATTCTGTGGAGTATTTTGTTAGTTATTACGATTATTATCAGCCGGAAGCGTACGTGCCACATACGGATACGTTTATTGAAAAAGATGCGCAAATTAACGATGAAATTGATAAATTACGCCACTCGGCAACGTCTTCCTTATTTGAACGAGATGATGTTATTATCGTTGCGAGTGTGTCATGCATATACGGTTTAGGTTCTCCGGAAGAATACCGCGAGTTAGTTGTTTCACTTCGAGTTGGTATGGAAAAGGACCGTAATCAATTACTTCGTGAACTTGTTGATGTACAGTATGGACGTAATGATATTGATTTCAAGCGTGGTACATTCCGTGTGCGCGGAGATGTAGTTGAGATCTTTCCGGCATCACTTGACGAACACTGTATTCGAATTGAATTTTTCGGTGATGAAATCGATCGTATTCGAGAAGTAAATGCATTAACAGGTGAAGTATTAGCAGAACGTGATCATGTGGCAATCTTCCCGGCATCTCACTTCGTTACACGTGAAGAAAAGCTGAAGGTTGCTATTGAAAATATCGAAAAGGAATTAGAAGAGCGTTTAAAAGAATTAAATGATAACGGTAAGTTGTTAGAGGCGCAGCGCATAGAACAGCGAACGCGTTATGATTTAGAAATGATGCGCGAGATGGGCTTTTGTTCAGGAATCGAAAACTATTCCCGTCATTTAACACTTCGTCCAGCAGGTTCAACACCGTATACGCTTTTAGATTATTTTCCAGAGGATTTCTTAATTGTTATGGATGAGTCGCATGTGTCGGTTCCGCAAGTAAGAGCGATGTATAACGGGGACCAAGCACGTAAGCAAGTGCTTGTTGATCATGGATTCCGTCTGCCATCAGCTTTAGATAATAGACCGCTCACGTTTGATGAGTTTGAAGAGAAAACGAATCAAGTTATTTACGTTTCGGCAACGCCAGGACCGTACGAGTTAGAGCAGTCACCGAAAGCAATAGAACAAATTATTCGTCCAACAGGGCTTTTAGATCCACCAATTGATATACGACCAATTGAAGGACAAATAGATGATTTATTAGGAGAAATCCATGACCAGATTGCGAAAAATGAACGTGTATTAATTACGACTTTAACGAAAAAAATGTCAGAGGATTTAACGGATTACTTAAAAGATGTAGGAATTAAAGTGAACTATCTTCACTCTGAAATTAAAACGTTAGAACGTATTGAAATTATTCGTGACCTTCGTCTTGGTAAGTTTGATGTACTTGTCGGTATTAACTTATTACGAGAAGGATTAGATATTCCGGAAGTATCACTTGTAGCTATTTTAGATGCTGATAAGGAAGGATTCCTACGTTCAGAGCGTTCATTAATACAAACAATTGGTCGTGCGGCACGTAATGAACACGGCCGCGTTATTATGTACGCAGATCGCATAACGAGATCAATGGGAATTGCGATTGAAGAAACGCAGCGTCGTCGTAGTATACAAGAAGCTTACAATAAAGAGCATGGTATTACGCCGAAGACGATTCAAAAAGGAGTACGTGACGTTATTCGTGCGACAACAGCAGCTGAGGATACGGAAACATATGAAGTAACACCAGCTAAGAAGATGACGAAAAAAGAACGTGAAAATACAATTGCGAAGATGGAAGCAGAGATGAAGGAAGCAGCAAAGGCGTTAGATTTCGAGCGTGCAGCTGAATTAAGAGATTTACTATTAGAATTAAAAGCGGAAGGGTGAAAAGAGTGAGTAAAGATTTTATTGTTGTAAAAGGTGCTAGAGCGCATAATTTAAAAAATATTGACGTAACCATTCCGAGAAATCAGCTTGTTGTTGTGACGGGATTGTCTGGTTCAGGAAAATCATCGTTAGCATTCGATACGATTTATGCAGAAGGGCAGCGCAGATACGTGGAATCTTTATCCGCGTATGCGCGCCAGTTTTTAGGACAAATGGATAAGCCGGATGTTGATACGATTGAAGGTTTATCTCCAGCGATTTCAATTGATCAAAAAACGACGAGTCGTAATCCACGTTCAACAGTTGGAACGGTAACAGAGATTTATGATTATTTACGTTTATTATTCGCACGAATTGGTACGCCGATTTGTCCGAATCATGGAATTGAAATTACATCACAAACAGTGGAACAGATGGTAGACCGTGTTCTTGAATATCCTGAACGTACGAAGTTGCAAGTGCTAGCGCCTATCGTGTCAGGGCGTAAAGGTGCGCATGCGAAAGTATTAGAAGATATTAAGAAGCAAGGTTATGTTCGTGTGCGCGTTGATGGAGAGATGCTGGATGTATCTGAAGAGATTACGTTAGATAAAAATAAGAAGCATTCAATTGAAGTTGTTATTGACCGTATTGTTGTGAAAGAAGGAATTGCAAGCCGACTTGCAGATTCACTGGAAAGTGCTTTAAAGCTTGGCGGGGGCCGAGTTTTAATCGATGTAATGGGAGAGGAAGAACTTCTATTTAGTGAACATCATGCTTGTCCGCATTGTGGTTTTTCAATCGGAGAATTAGAGCCGCGTATGTTCTCGTTCAATAGTCCGTTCGGCGCGTGTCCTTCTTGTGATGGACTTGGCTCAAAGCTCGAGGTGGATTTAGAACTTGTTATTCCGAACTGGGATGTATCATTAAATGAACATGCGATTGCTCCTTGGGAACCGACAAGTTCACAATATTACCCGCAATTATTAAAATCTGTGTGTAATCATTACGGCATCGATATGGATATGCCAGTGAAAGATATACCGAAGGATTTATTTGATAAAGTGTTGTACGGAAGCGGGGAAGAGAAGGTTTATTTCCGCTATGTGAATGAATTTGGTCAAGTGAAAGAAAATGAGATTTTATTTGAAGGTGTTATTCCGAATATCGAGCGTCGTTATCGTGAGACGAGTTCGGATTATGTTCGTGAGCAAATGGAGAAGTATATGGCAGAGCAAGCTTGTCCGAAGTGTAAAGGTGGACGTTTAAAGCCTGAGAGTTTAGCTGTTTTCGTTGGTGATAAAACGATTGCCGATGTAACGAAATATTCTGTTCAAGAAGTACAGGAATTCTTCTCAACTGTTGAGCTAACTGAGAAACAACAGAAAATTGCTCATTTAATTTTAAGAGAAATTCAGGAGCGCGTTGGGTTCTTAGTGAATGTCGGTTTAGATTATTTAACGTTAAGTCGTGCCGCAGGAACTCTATCAGGTGGTGAGGCGCAGCGTATTCGTTTAGCGACACAAATTGGTTCTCGCCTTACTGGCGTACTTTACATTCTCGATGAGCCTTCTATCGGTTTGCATCAGCGTGATAATGATCGTCTTATTCGTACTTTGCAAGAAATGCGTGATTTAGGAAATACGCTAATCGTTGTTGAGCATGATGAAGATACGATGATGGCTGCTGATTATTTACTTGATATCGGACCTGGTGCAGGTATTCATGGTGGTCAAGTTGTATCAGCAGGTACACCAGCTGAAGTTATGCAAGACGAGAATTCATTAACAGGGAAATATTTAAGCGGTAAAGAGTTTATTCCGGTACCACTTGAAAGACGTAAAGGTGACGGACGTAAAGTGGAGATTGTCGGTGCGAAAGAAAATAACTTAAAAAACGCGAAAATGTCATTCCCTCTAGGTACATTTGTAGCAATAACAGGCGTATCTGGCTCTGGAAAAAGTACGATGATTAATGAAGTACTATACAAATCGTTAGCTCAAAAGTTATATAAGGCGAAAGCGAAGCCAGGGGCTCATAAAGAAATTAAAGGTCTTGAGCAGTTAGATAAAGTTATTGATATTGATCAATCACCAATCGGGCGTACACCACGTTCCAACCCAGCAACATATACAGGTGTATTCGATGATATTCGTGATGTATTTGCACAAACGAATGAAGCGAAAGTGCGTGGATATCAAAAAGGACGTTTCAGCTTTAACGTAAAAGGCGGCCGTTGTGAAGCGTGTCGTGGTGATGGAATTATTAAAATTGAAATGCATTTCTTACCAGATGTGTATGTTCCGTGTGAAGTTTGTCACGGTAAACGTTACAACCGTGAAACGTTAGAAGTGAAATATAAAGATAAGAATATTTCTGAAGTGTTAGGGATGACAATTGAAGATGGGGTAGAGTTCTTTGCTAACATCCCGAAAATTAAGCGTAAACTTCAAACACTTGTAGATGTAGGGCTTGGTTATATGAAATTAGGACAACCAGCTACGACGTTATCAGGTGGTGAGGCGCAGCGTGTGAAATTAGCTTCTGAATTACATCGTCGTTCTACAGGGCGTACGTTATACATTTTAGATGAGCCAACGACTGGCTTACATGCACATGATATTGCACGTCTTCTAGAAGTGTTGCAACGTCTTGTTGAGAGTGGCGAGACAGTACTTGTAATCGAGCATAATTTAGATGTTATTAAAACAGCTGATTATATTGTTGACCTTGGACCAGAAGGCGGAGACAAAGGTGGGCAAATCGTTGCTTCAGGAACGCCAGAGCAGGTAGTGAAAGAAGAACGCTCGTATACAGGTAAGTATTTAAAAGAGATTTTAGATCGTGATAAAGCAAGAATGAAAGAGAAAATAAAAGAAGTAGAGTTATCGCAATAAGTTTATTAATAAAAACCGAGTGGAAATGACACTCGGTTTTTATTTCACTAAGGAAAACTGGTAAGATTGTTAGTAGGTATACAAGTATAAAGAATAGAATAAATTGGTATAAGAGTTTGCATGTTGCTTGCGTTTATTAGCTATTAGCGTATGATGAAATATATATGTTAAAAGGATGTGTAAGGAAATGAGATGGATTGTATCACTTCTTGTAAATAGCGTTGTGTTAATCGCTGTATCCGGACTTTTAAAGGGGCTTGCACCAGACGCATTTTACATAGCAAATATACAAACTGCAATTATTGCGAGTATTATATTGGCGATTTTAAACGTATTTGTAAAGCCGCTTTTAATTTTAATTACGCTACCAATTACTCTTGTAACTTTCGGTTTCTTCTTAATCGTTATTAATGCGATTACGTTAAAGATGACGGATTCATTATTAGGGGACGCCTTTAATATATCTGGATTTGGTGTAGCGATTGTTGCGGCAATTTGTATTTCGATTTTTAATATGATAATTGAAAAAGTAATTGTTGAACCATTACATGAAAAAAAGAGAAAATGACAAAAAGAAAAACATTTCATGATTCATATGAAATGTTTTTTTCTATTTATTAGAAACCATGTTTCTTGTTTCCAGAAAAAAATGGTACAATATCCGATAGAATGGAATTTTACATCAAATGAGACTGAACCCGCAGCGGAGTGGAGGTTTATACATATGCCGAAAGTAAGGACAAAAGATTTAATTGAACAATTTCAATTGGAGTTAGTAAGTGGTGAAGAAGGGATTCATCGTCCGATTGATACGAGTGATTTATCACGACCTGGAATTGAAATGGCAGGATTTTTTACATATTATCCAGCTGATCGTGTGCAGCTTCTTGGAAAAACGGAGCTTACGTTCTTTGATACGTTAACGACAGAGCAAAAGCAAGAGAGAATGAAAGCGCTTTGTACTGAAGAGACGCCTTGTATTATTGTAACTCGTAATCAAGATGTACCGGATGAGTTATTACAAGCATCACGTGAATCAGGCGTGCCTTTATTACGTTCTGCTCAAACGACGACGAGATTATCAAGTCGTTTAACAAACTATTTAGAAGGTAAGTTAGCGCCAACAACAGCTGTTCATGGTGTATTAGTAGATATTTATGGCGTTGGTGTTTTAATTACAGGTCAAAGTGGTGTCGGGAAAAGTGAGACAGCGCTTGAACTTGTAAAGCGTGGTCACCGCCTTGTTGCGGATGATAGCGTAGAAATTCGTCAAGAAGATGAAGACACATTAGTAGGAAGCTCACCTGATTTAATTGAGCATTTATTAGAAATTCGTGGTCTAGGTATCATTAACGTAATGACGTTATTCGGTGCAGGGGCAGTACGAAATTATAAACGTATTACGCTTGTTATTAATCTTGAAATTTGGGATCAAAAGAAAAATTATGATCGCCTAGGTCTTGATGAAGAGAAGATGAAGATTATTGATACAGAACTTACGAAGATTACACTTCCAGTTCGTCCGGGTCGAAACTTGGCTGTTATTATTGAAGTAGCAGCGATGAACTTCAGATTAAAACGTATGGGAGTCAATGCGGCACAGCAGTTCTCTGAACGATTAATGAGTGCGATTGAGCTAGGAAATCAAGAGTAGACTCTGGAGAGGGAGGTCATATATATGCTGTTAGGTTCTGTACCACAGCTTGACCGTATAGCAGTCCAACTTGGACCGTTCCCTGTTTATTGGTATGGGGTTATTATCGGTACAGGTGTGCTATTAGGTCTTTGGCTAGCAACTCGCGAGGGAGAAAGGCTTGGTATTCATAAAGATACATTTATCGATCTTGTATTAATTGCAGTACCAATTGCGATTCTTTTTGCGAGAATGTATTATGTCATTTTTGAATGGGAATATTATTCGCAAAATCCGAGTCAAATTATTAATATTCGTCAAGGTGGTTTGGCGATTCATGGTGGTTTAATCGGGGCTGTTATTACAGGAATCCTTTTTGCGAAACGACGCGGGCTTTCATTCTGGAAGTTAGCGGATATTGCTGCGCCGAGTATTTTACTAGGACAAGCAATTGGCCGATGGGGAAACTTTATGAACCAAGAGGCGCATGGTGATGAAGTAACGAGACAGTTTTTAGAAGGTCTTCATTTACCAGATTTCATTATTAATCAAATGTACATTGATGGTGTGTATTATCACCCAACGTTTTTATATGAATCATTATGGAATTTTGCAGGTGTTATTTTACTACTCGCGTTACGAAAAGTGAATTTACGCCGTGGTGAATTATTCTTCACATATTTAATTTGGTATTCAGTGGGACGCTTCTTCGTAGAAGGTTTGCGTACAGATAGTTTAATGTTAGGACCACTTCGTATTGCACAAGTAATGTCTATTGGAATTGTTGTTATTTCTATCATTTTCATTATTGTGAGACGAAAAATGGGGCAAGCTGATAAAAGATATTTAGAAAATTAGAGAAAAGTAGCATCTTATATAAGATGCTGCTTCTTTCATATTCAGGTAATGAAAGGATTAAGGACGATGAAAATAAATACAGTGTTATTTGATTTAGATGGAACGTTAATTAATACAAATGAACTTATTATCTCTTCTTTTTTACATACGTTAAATCACTATTATTCTAATCAGTATAAGCGTGAAGATGTATTAGGATTTATCGGTCCATCTTTGCACGACACTTTTAGTAAGATTGATGCAAGCAAGGTTGAAGAGATGATTACATGTTATCGTCAATTTAATCATGAGCATCATGATGAATTAGTGGAAGAATATGAAACTGTATATGAAACGGTTCAAGAATTGAAGAAGCAAGGTTATAAGATCGGCATCGTTACAACGAAAGCGAGACAGACGGTTGAAATGGGGTTAAAGCTTTCGAAACTTGATCAGTTTTTTGATGTTGTCGTGACGATTGATGATGTGGAACATGTGAAACCACATCCAGAACCACTTCAAAAAGCATTGAAATTATTAGATGCAAAGCCAGAAGAAACATTGATGGTTGGTGATAATCATCATGATATCGTCGGTGGACAAAATGCAGGTACGAAAACAGTAGCGGTTTCATGGACATTGAAAGGTAGAGCATATTTAGAAGCGTATAAACCAGATTATGTGCTAGATAAAATGAGTGATTTACTACCGATTTTGTCCCGTATTAATGGGGAGTAAGATTCCTGCCTGTAAATGCTTGATTGATGAGAGTTAGTAATCAGTGGGGAAAAGGGTTCCTACCGGTTAAAGTGTCACTTTATATAAGTAGAGGAGAGAGTTCAGTGCGACGGACAACGCGCTATCCTGTTTCAGGAGAAAATTCATTGTGGAATGTGTATAAAACAGTTTCTTTTTGGAAGGTAATGAAAAACTTTATTATCATCCAAATCGCACGTTACACGCCATTTTTATCCGTGAAGAATTGGTTATATCGCACGTTTTTACGGATGGAAGTAGGAAAGAAAACGTCGTTTGCACTTATGGTAATGCCAGATATTATGTTTCCAGAAAAGATTACTGTGGGAGACAATTCAATTATCGGCTATAATACAACGCTTTTAGCGCATGAATATTTAATTCGTGAGTATCGACTCGGAGAAATCGTCATAGGGAATGAAGTTATGATCGGAGCGAATACGACAGTTTTACCAGGTGTGACGATTGGAGATGGTGCTATCGTTTCTGCAGGCACACTTGTCCATAAAGATGTACCAGGCGGCGCTTTCGTAGGCGGAAATCCGATGCGTATTATTTATACGAAAGAGGAAATGCCTACTAGAGAAGGTTGATGTTAAAAATGTAACATTTCTCTTCTCTTTTTATGAATAAAAAGGAAATATTTGATTATAATATACTGTTTTGTTTTTTACGGAATCGTTTATACTTATAGATAGAAGAATGTGTGAGCGAAGAAAACAAAAAACTGGAGGATATATGGGGAAAAATCAAAGAATATATAAGGAGAGCGGACAAGTTATCTCTTTTAATCAATTAGCGGACTTCTTTTATAAAAAAGGGATGAGGGCTTATAAAGGGCAAAAATTGCAAGATGCAATTAAATATTTTCGAAGAGCGTCACAAAGCGAGAAGGAGCCATTTATTTTATGCCAACTAGCAATAGCATTATCTGAATCTGGTGAATATCAAGAGTCGAATCAGATATTTCTAAAGCTTGTTAGATCCAATCCTGAACTTGAGCAATGCTATTATTTTATTTCAAATAATTATGCATATATGGGCTTGTTTCAACAGGCGAAGAAGTATGCAGAGCGATATTTAGAAGTTGCGGAAGAGAAGGAATTCGTAGAAGATACATTAGAATTGCTTGAGATTATGGAAGAAGAAGCAATGGGTGCGGAAGAGATTGAGGATGAAGATGAGCTAATTGTTATGCAGGAAGAAGCGAACCGCTACATTCGTAACGGACAATTAGAAGAGGCGATTGCTACACTAGAAGTTGTTACGAAAGAATATCCAGAATTTTGGTCGGGCCATAATAATTTAGCGATTGCACATTTTCAATCAGGTAATGTAGATCAAGCGCTTAAGTTAACAGAAATGATTTTAGAGAAAAGTCCTGGTAATATGCATGCGCTTTGTAATACGCTTATTTTTCTATATTCAATTGGAGAGCATAAGCAAGTAGAGTCATTAGCAGGGCAGTTAGTTTCGGTATATCCAATTTCATTTGAGCATCGTTTGAAACTTGGAACAACGCTTGCAACAATTGGTCATTTTGAACCTGCATATAAATGGTTCAAAGTATTAAAGCGTCAAGGATACGAAGGAGACGTTAGTTTTTATTACTGGTTTGCATACTCTGCGTATATGGTGAAGGAACAGCAAGTAGCTGAAAAAATGTGGCAACATGTTGTAGAATTGAATCCTGATAAAAAAGGAAAAGAACCGTGGAATGCACTGAATTTAGCAGATGAAGGACAAAATCTTTTATTTGAAGAGTTACGAAAATCATTTCAGAAAAGTACGACGCTAGAAGAGAAAATGCTAGCTTTATATTTAATGAATGAATTGTCAACACCAGAGAAGGTTGGGTTCTTCTTTGATGTAACGCAAGCGAAAAATGGTGTTCCAATCGTATCGCAACTTGCAAAATATTTCTTTTTACTTAATAGTCATAAAAGCATCCCAGCTGATTTACAGCAATTTGAACAGTGCGTACGAATCGCGGATGCATTATACAATTATACGAAAAAAGACGATGAATTAATCGAAGAGTGTTTAAATTTTTGGTTTTGTACGTTCATACGTTTATATACATCTGGAGCGACTTTTACAAATGTGTACGGTTGGTCAGCGGCAATTGAATATATTGTGCGCGGCGAACAAAGAAATAAGATGACACAGGCAGAGCTTGGTGATGTATATAATGTATCTGTAGCGACTGTACGAAAGTATGTGCAAGCTGTTAAGCGCACGCACACGTAGGGTAGGCAAATCATTGGGAAAAAAATGATGCTAACAGTATAATGAGGGTAACTTAATGTGTATGAATGAATGGGAGTGAATAGTGTGTCAGAAGAAAAAATTTATGATGTCATTATTATTGGTGCAGGACCAGCAGGTATGACAGCTGCGGTATATACATCTCGTGCGAATTTAAGCACACTGATGCTTGAACGTGGTATTCCAGGTGGACAAATGGCAAATACAGAAGATGTAGAGAACTATCCAGGTTATGAGTCTATTTTAGGACCAGACTTATCAAATAAAATGTTTGAGCATGCGAAGAAATTTGGTGCTGAATATGCATACGGTGATGTGAAAGCAATCATCGATGGTAAAGAGTACAAAACAATTATTGCTGGTAAAAAAGAATATAAAGCACGTGCAATTATCGTTGCAAGCGGTGCAGAGTATAAAAAAATTGGTGTGCCAGGTGAAACAGAACTTGGCGGCCGCGGTGTATCGTATTGTGCAGTATGTGATGGTGCATTCTTTAAAGGGAAAGAACTTGTTGTTATTGGCGGCGGAGATTCTGCTGTTGAAGAGGGTGTGTTCTTAACACGCTTCGCATCAAAAGTAACGATCGTTCACCGTCGTGACACCCTTCGTGCACAGAAAATTTTACAAGATCGTGCTTTCCAAAATGAGAAAGTAGATTTCATTTGGAATCACACTATAAAAGAAATTAACGATGCAAATGGTAAAGTAGGAAGCGTAACACTTGTAGATGTAAACAGCGGAGAAGAACAAGAAGTTAAAACTGACGGCGTTTTCATATACATCGGTATGCTACCACTATCAAAACCGTTTGTTGAGCTAGGTATTACAAATGAAAATGGTTATGTTGAAACGAACGAGCGTATGGAAACGAAAGTTCCTGGTATTTTCGCAGCTGGTGATGTTCGTGAAAAAATGCTTCGTCAAATTGTAACGGCAACAGGCGATGGTAGTATTGCAGCGCAGAGTGCACAGCATTATATAGAAGAGTTAGTAGAGGAACTAAAGACTGTAACAGAAAAATAAGGGGTAATATACCTTTTGAGAAGAAAGCTACCGATAGGAGCTTTCTTTTTTTGTGGAAATGTCAAAGTTTTGTCAAAAACAATTGGGATTATAAGATTTCTTATTGATATACTGGACTTTACGGAAAAAATCACTATAAGAAATGAGGAATTTATTCAGTATGGAATGGCGTAATATATATCGTGGATTTTGTATGGGTGTTAGTGATTTAATTCCTGGTGTGAGTGGCGGAACAATCGCTGTTGTATTAGGGATTTATGAACAATTGCTCGCAGCAATTAGCGGATTCTTTAGTCGTGAATGGAAAAAACATTTAGCGTTTTTAATCCCACTTGCAGCTGGTGTAGCGGCAGCTTTTCTAACGTTAAGTCACGTTATTAAATATTTATTAGCAAATCATTATGAACCGACTCAATTTTTCTTTCTCGGTTTAATTATTAGTATATTACCGATGTTAATGAGAGAAGCTGATGCAAAGGCAACGTTTAAAGGTAGTCATATTGCCTTATTAATAATTGCAGCAATTCTTGTTGCAATAACAGCATTCTTTAAACCAGATAAGGCAGCTGATCCGATTACGACGTTAACAATTTTAAATGCAATTGGTTTATTTTTTGCAGGATGGATGGCTAGTATGGCTATGCTTCTTCCTGGAATTAGTGGATCGTTTATTTTATTAATTATTGGTGTGTATCCAACAGCAATTAACGCTTTAACTACACTCAATTTACCGTTAATCCTGGCTATCGGTGCCGGCGTGATGGCCGGATTTGTTGTAAGTAGTAAAGGAATTAGTTATTTGTTAGATCGTTATAAAAGTATGACATTTGCGGCAATTATTGGGCTCGTTATCGGATCGATTGTCATTGTGTTCCCTGGCATTCCGACTGGTGGCATTTCAATTGTAAGTTCAATTATTACTTTTATTTTAGGATTTGCGGTTGTTACTTATTTCGGTAAGAAATAAGTGTTTTAATCCCCTTAACGATTTTTATCGTTAAGGGGATTTTTATGTATTTTTCATGGGAAGTAAGGCATTTTGATTGCTTGTTATAGAAAAAATTTTTACAATTGCTTAGCGAAAGGGGACTGGCACCTTCGTTGTAGCAAACTGTTTTTGATAGTATAATGAAATGAGTATGCAGTGAGAAATTTTGCTGCAAGTAGCTGAGGTGAAGAAACATGCAAAGAGTGACAAACTGTGTGTTAATTAGAGATAATGAAGTACTCTTACTCCAAAAACCTCGCCGGAATTGGTGGGTTGCACCGGGCGGGAAAATGGAACGTGGTGAGACAGTAAGAGATACCGTTGTTCGCGAGTATCGTGAAGAAACAGGTATTTATTTAAAGAATCCAGCATTAAAAGGGGTCTTCACTTTTGTCATCCAAGAAGGTGATAAAGTTGTTTCTGAATGGATGATGTTCTCCTTTTTAGCAACAGATTTTGCAGGAGAAAACAAATTAGAGAGCGAAGAAGGCATCATTGGTTGGCATACATTTGATAAAATTGATGATTTAGCAATGGCACCAGGAGATTATCACATTATTGATTATTTAATTAAAGGGAATGGTATAATCTACGGTACATTTGTATATACCCCAGATTTTGAGTTGCTTTCATATCGATTAGATCCGAGTTAAACTTGCAAGGAGAGGATACGATGACAGAGAATAATGATATAAAAATGGTAATTATTACAGGGATGTCTGGAGCTGGAAAAACGGTAGCGTTACAAAGTTTTGAAGATTTAGGATATTTTTGTGTAGATAATTTACCACCGATGTTATTGCCGAAGTTTATTGAACTTATGGCGGATTCAAAAGGTAAAATGAATAAAGTAGCACTCGGTATTGATTTACGTGGCCGAGAGTTTTTTGAATATTTATGGGGAGCACTTGATGATTTATCAGAACGTACATGGATTATTCCTCATATTCTATTTTTAGATGCGAAAGATAGCACACTTGTAACTCGTTATAAAGAAACAAGACGTTCGCATCCACTTGCGCCAACTGGCTTGCCGTTAAAGGGAATTGAAGCTGAGCGTGGTCTATTAACTGATATGAAGGCGCGAGCGAATATTGTGCTTGATACATCTGATTTGAAACCGAAAGAATTACGAGAGAAAATTGTTCACTTATTCTCAACAGAAACTGAGCAAGCATTTCGTGTAAATGTTATGTCATTTGGATTTAAGTACGGAATTCCAATTGATGCTGATTTAGTATTTGATGTTCGTTTTTTACCAAATCCATATTATATTCCACATATGAAGCCATTAACAGGACTGGATGAAGAAGTTTCGTCGTATGTGTTGAAATTTAATGAAACACATAAGTTTTTAGAGAAATTGACGGATCTTATCACTTTCATGCTGCCTCATTATAAAAGAGAAGGTAAGAGTCAACTTGTAATTGCGATTGGATGTACAGGTGGGCAACATCGTTCTGTTACGCTTACAGAGTACCTTGGGAAACATTTGAAACCAGAGTATAGCGTTCATGTATCTCATCGTGATGTGGAGAAGAGAAAGGGCCATTAAGGGATGAAAAAAGAGAGAAAACCTAAAATTGTTATCATGGGAGGTGGAACTGGACTTTCTGTTTTATTAAGAGGTTTAAAACAATACCCTGTTGATATTACAGCGGTTGTAACAGTAGCCGACGATGGAGGCAGTTCAGGTAGACTACGTGATGAGCTAGCAATTCCACCTCCAGGTGATATTCGTAACGTACTTGTTGCGTTATCGGATGTAGAACCATTAGTGGAAGCTTTATTTCAGCACCGTTTTACAACTGGAGACGGACTGAAAGGGCATGCTTTAGGAAATTTACTATTGGCAGGTATGACTTCGATTACAGGAGACTTTTACCACGCGATTACGGAAACGAGTAAAGTATTAAATGTCAGAGGACGTGTATTACCAGCAGCGAATCAAAGTGCGGTACTTCATGCAGAATTAGAAGATGGAGAAATTGTAACAGGTGAATCAAAGATTCCTTATTTCGGGAAGAAGATTAATCGTGTCTTTTTAACTCCAGAAGATGTAGAACCGTTATGTGAAACGTTGACGGAAATTAAACGAGCTGATTTGCTTGTTTTCGGTCCAGGAAGTCTGTACACAAGTATATTACCGAATTTAGTTGTTAACAAAATTGGAGATGCTGTTCTTGCTGCAAAAGCGAAGAAGGTATATGTATGTAATGTAATGACGCAAGCGGGCGAAACGAAGGGTTATACTGCGTTTGATCATGTGCAGGCGTTACATGATCATTTAGGTAAACCATTTATCGACACTGCGATTGTAAATAATCGTGATATTCCTCGTGAATTACGTAAGTTATATGAGGAAGAAATGTCGGAACCAGTTGCACTGGATACAGATCGTTTTGCTGAACATAATATCGAAATCATTCAAGAGCGATTAGCGAAATATGATGAGCGTGTTGTAAGACATGATACATTAAAGTTAGCTTCTATTTTATATTCATTGTTATAAATGTGCGTTGCCTCGTTTGAGGTAACGCTCCTCATTCATATAGGACAAGATTTTTGTTCCCAAGTAATAGTATAAGGAGGTGTTGACTGTGTCATTTGCATCAGAAACAAAGAAAGAGTTGACCAACCTTGAAATGAAGGAATGCTGTGAGAAATCAGAATTATCGGCGTTGCTTCGAATGAACGGATCGCTTTCTTTTTCAAACCGTCGCCTATCTATCGATATTCAAACGGAAAATGCAGCAATTGCAAGAAGGATTTATACGCTCTTGAAAAAAGGATATGATGTGACGGTAGAATTACTTGTTCGTAAAAAAATGCGATTGAAGAAAAATAATGTATATATCGTGCGGCTTGTTGAGAAGTCTCGCGAAATATTAGCAGATCTTCACATTGTTCGAGATGACTTTTCGTTTATTCGAAATATATCGCAGGAATTAATCGAGAAGAAATGTTGTAAACGATCGTATTTACGCGGTGCATTTTTAGCAGGTGGTTCGGTAAATAACCCAGAAACATCATCTTATCATTTAGAGATCTTTTCGTTATATAAGGAACATAATGATTCTATATGTGAACTGATGAACGGATTTGATTTAAATAGTAAGACGTTGGAAAGAAGAAAAGGGTACATTACGTATTTGAAAGAAGCTGAGAAAATTACAGAATTTTTAAATATTATAGGTGCTCATAATGCACTTTTAAGATTTGAAGATATTCGAATTGTTCGCGATATGCGTAATTCGGTAAATCGTTTAGTTAACTGCGAAACAGCTAATTTAAATAAAACAATTGGTGCAGCGCTAAGGCAAATTGAGAATATCCGCTATATTGATGAGACCGTTGGGCTTGATATTTTGCCAGATAAATTAAGAGAAATTGCACAGTTACGAAGAGATTATCAAGATGTAACATTGAAAGAGTTAGGTGAGATGGTATCCGGGGGGAAAATTAGTAAATCGGGTATTAATCATCGTTTGCGTAAAATCGATGGAATTGCAGAGAAATTACGCGCGGGGGAAACGGTAGCAAAAAAATAAGAGGTTAAAGGGGAAATGGAGCTGTGGTTCAAAAAGTGGTTAAAGTTGCATTAAAAAACGGCTTACAAGCACGTCCGGCTGCGTTGTTTGTACAAGAGGCAAATCGCTTTCATTCTGATATTTTCATTGAGAAAGATGGAAAGACAGTTAATGCAAAGAGCATAATGGGGATTATGAGCTTAGCAATCGGAACTGGTAGCATGATTACAATCACAACAGAAGGTTCAGATGCAGAAGAGGCTTTGGAAGCATTAGCTGCATATGTACAATAAAAAGCTATCGCGAATGTGCGATAGCTTTTTTTATTCTGCTATTTGTGAGCAGCTTGGCTGGTGTGGGGTAACGAATGATCGGTGGGGTATGTAGCTAGTTCGCGCTTGTCGGAAATTGTCGGTAAGTCGACAAGTTGTGTCGAAACGCCGATATATTTGATTGGATACTGAGTGGGTTATGCGCTGCCCTTGTACATAATAAAAAAAGCGCCCTGTTGACAGGGCGCTTCCGCTTTTAGTTGTATCTAGCTTCAGCGGCTAGAATCTCCGGTCGTTTCGCCCCTTCATTCGAGGCAAAAAGCGCCTCGGAATCAGGGGCTTAGGCGCCCTGCGATTCTGAACGAGCCACTTCCGCTTTTAGTTATATCCAGCTTCAGCGGCTAGAATCTCCGGTCGTTTCGCCCCTTCATTCGAGGCAAAAAGCGCCTCGGATGAAGGGACTCCAACGCCCTGCGATTCTGAACGAGCCGCTTCCGCTTTTAGTAGTTATTAACGATTTGTAAAGATCTTATCGATTAAGCCGTATTCTAGAGCTCTTTCTGCCGTCATGAAGTTGTCGCGGTCTGTGTCGCGTTGTAGAACTTCAAGTGGTTGACCTGTGCGGTCAGCAAGAATTTGGTTTAATTTTTCGCGTAAGAATAGGATGCGTTTTGCAGCGATTTCGATTTCAGTCGCTTGACCTTGTGCACCGCCAAGTGGTTGGTGAATCATTACTTCACTGTTAGGAAGAGCGAAACGTTTTCCTTTTTCACCTGCTGCAAGTAAGAATGCACCCATAGATGCAGCCATACCGATACAGATTGTTGATACTTGTGGTTTAATAAACTGCATTGTATCGTAAATTGCCATACCAGCTGTGATAGAACCACCAGGGCTGTTGATATAGATGTGAATATCTTTTTCTGGATCTTGAGATTCCAAGAATAAAAGCTGGGAAACGATTGAGTTTGCTACGTTGTCATCAATTGCGCTACCAAGCATAATGATGCGGTCCTTTAATAGTCGAGAGTAAATATCGTAAGCGCGTTCTCCACGATTTGTTTGTTCAATTACTGTAGGAATTAAATTCATCTGTTATTTCCTCCTTTGAAAGCTTTATTAGTTTATAATACAATTATGGTCAATAAAGGTCAAACGAAACCACTTTAAATCAAAAAAATATGTAGTTGTATCATGATTTATTCGCTATGTTTTTTAAATTCCCTGCTTATGTATCTTCAACATCATAACCGAATTACATAAATTTAAACGTGATTAAAGGTGTAGAAAGGGCAAAAGAACGCCTTTTTACTGAAGCGTTCTTTCGGTATTTATTCTTTTAAAAGATAGGTTACTTTATTTAAAATTGTTTCGACTTGTTTCGCGTTTTTACTATACATTTCACTTGCTGATTTCGATTTTGTTTCTAAAGAAAATAGTTCAAGATCAGCATGGCATTTTTTTAAAGATGCCAATAGTAAAGGTTTGTTTTGAGGAGAAGGCATTTGGAGTTTATCATTATAAATGTCGATAGTAAGTTGTCCGTATGAGTCAACTTGACCGAGAAATACATTTTCAATGACAACGCCGAGTTTTTCGAGTTCTGAATGTAACCAAGCGCGGTTATGTCCACTTGCTGAAAGAGGTTCATCTAATACATTTCCATCCATAATTACAGTTTGTGATTCTTTTTCGTTTGGCACTTTTAAGCTGATATCTTTTGCTGTAAGTGGTTGACGATCTTTCTTCAATAATACATTTAATTCCCCGCTCGGTTCTAGCACAGCAAATTCTACATCAGCTATGTTGAATGCACTTTTTCCTCTGAGAAGCTCGAGTAACTCGTCGCTTGTATACTTTTCTTTCTTTAAATTATCCTCAAGTACTTTACCATCCTTTATTAAAACGGTAGACTTCCCTTCAAAGAAATCTCTAGCTGTTTTGTTCTTTAAGGAGAGGATTCCTGTGAAAAAAGGTACCACAGCGAAAATGAGTATCGCAAAGACGCCGTGGAAAAATTTTGAATCGAGCCCTGTAGATACTTGGGCAGCGATGTCACCGATTGTCATTCCGGCTATGTATTCAAAAAAGGAGAGCTGAGAGATTTGTCTTTTCCCTAACCATTTCGTAATAGCGAATAAAATGATTAATATGAATACAGAGCGAAGAATAACGAGTGTCCATTCGGGCAGGTGAGACATAGTCATTTCCTCCAGTCTACTTAAAACCCTTTATATTGAGGTTCTTCACGTTCTAATAATGAAACTCTATCCTTTAAATCAGCGATGACGCTGTCCATTTCTAACATACATTCGTGAAAGACGCGTTTTGTTTCTTCGTCTGCTGAATTTAACGAAAGGGAACTTAAGCTTGCTTGAGCCCCCCTTAAACTAGCGAGGCATGTTTTTACACTAGCGATAACAGTCATGAAAACACCTCTTATCCTTTCGGTTTAAATAGCAATGCTCCGATGAATCCAAAAATGATAGCAGCTGAAATACCAGCGCTTGTTACTTTAAACATACCGGTAATAACGCCGACAATTCCATGTTTTGCAGCTTCTTCCATAGCGCCGTGAACGAGGGCGTTACCGAAACTTGTAATTGGTACAGTTGCTCCTGCACCAGCAAAATCAATTAATGGTTCATATAGATTGAATCCATCTAATATAGCCCCAACAACAACGAGTGTTGCCATTGTATGGGCAGGAGTAAGTTTACCCACATCAAACATAAGTTGACCAATTACACATATAAGTCCACCAATAACAAAAGCCCAGAAAAAAATCATTGTGTTGCACCTCCAAATTCGATCGATACAGCATGAGCGATACATGGAATTGTTTCTTCTTGTTGGAATGTAAGTGGAGATAGTAAAGCACCTGTTGCAACAACTAGCATCTTTTTGAATTCTCCCTTTTTCATTCTATTTAATAAATGTCCGTACACGACTGTTGCCGAACATCCAGGACCACTTCCGCCAGCTATGACAGGTTGACCTTCTCTATAAATGATGATTCCGCAATCTTGGAATTGTTCGCTCTTTACTTTTGTACCGTGTTTATGTAGTAGGTCGTAAGCGATTTCGCGTCCTACATGTCCAAGGTCGCCTGTTACGATTAAGTCGTAATAAGAGGCGTCGATTTGTCGTTCGCGTAAATGGGCTTCAATCGTATCGACAGCAGCTGGGGCCATCGCGCCTCCCATATTAAACGGATCTGTTAAACCCATATCAATAACTCGCCCAATTGTGGCGGAAGTAACTCTTGGACCATTTCCTGTATCACTTAAAATCGCTGCGCCTGCACCGGTCACTGTCCACTGCGCTGTAGGGGGCTTTTGTCCACCATATTCAGTTGGATAACGGAATTGTTTTTCCACGGCAGCGTTATGACTTGATGCTCCAGTTAATAAATATTTTGCGCCTTTTGCATTTACAATACTTGCGCCGAGCGCTAATCCTTCCATAGAAGTAGAGCAAGCTCCAAATAATCCAAGATAAGGTGTTCCGAGTGTACGACATGCAAAGCTCGTTGGGGTTATTTGATTAATTAAATCTCCTGCGAGTACGAATTGAATATCGTCTTTTCGAAGTTTTGCTTTCTCTGTAGCACGGCTACAAGCTTCTTCAAATAAAATTTTGTGAGCCTTTTCGTAAGAATCTTGTCCAAGCCATAAATCTTCATGGAGGGTGTCGAAGTCTTCAGGGATATTACCTTTCGCTTCAAAGGGTCCACCGACTACCCCGGTTGAGATAATGACTGGTTTGTTTTCAAATACCCATGTTCGGTGTCCGTGTAACATTTATAGCCCTCCCCATTGAACGAGAATCGTTTTAATAAGTGCGATGACGAAAGCAGAAAATACACCAAACAAAATAACAGAGCCAGCCAATTTAAACATGTTACCGCCAACACCTAGGACGAACCCTTCCGTTCGGTGTTCAATGCATGCTGCGATAACAGAATTACCAAAACCGGTAACTGGTACCGCTGTGCCTGCCCCAGCAAATTGTCCAAAACGATCGTATATACCGAATCCAGTTAGTAACATGGAAATGAAAATTAGAGTTGCTACTGTCGGATTCCCTGCTGAGCGCTCAGTGAAATCAAAATACGTGATGTAAAAAGTAGAAATAAGTTGCCCGATGAAGCAAATGAAACCACCAACGAAAAAAGCTTTTATACAATTTTTTAAGACAGGACGCTTCGGTTCTCGTTCTTGCGCGAATTTTTTATATTCCTGTTGTACAGGAGTTAAGTTTTTATCTTTACTAGACATGGCAATCCTTCCTTTTCTTTTAGAAAGCTTAAATATTAGATCCCATTTCTGATCGAATGAGTTTCAATTGTTCTTTAATGCCATCCTTACTTACTTTCTTGTTCTTAATTTTGTTTTCAAGTTCTTCTAGGAGCATAAAAATCTTTTTGTCTGTACTTACACGAATATCGAAAGTAGGATTTTCATCACTTAATTTCTTTTTTAATTTACTTCGTAAAGGCTTTAAACCAAATCTTTCATGATGTTCAGGTTTGACGGCTATGTAAAGATCTAAATTGGTATTAACTGCGGTAGCTTTTATAATGCCATCTATAGCGAGGGCTTTTTTCTTAGCGTCTTGCGATATAGATTGATTAAAGGATTCTGTACTCATTTTTGTTAACTTTGGGCCCTTTTTTTCATCTGTTCGCTTAGCTTCTTCTTTCTTTACTTTTTTATCTAACGGGCTATTATCGCATCCGGTAAGTGAACCGAATAGAAGAACAAATAACGCGGTTATGAGGCCGAGTTTTCGCATTATAATCATTCCATTTCTATTGCAGTATGTAATTTGAGAGAAAAAGGATGATTGCATATCATCCTTTTTCTCAAATTGTGTACCATTAGATGAAATGGCACTTTTGGTTATTGCTGTGTGTATTGTGGTTCTTCTTGCTGGACTTCTTCAACACGTGGGTTTAAAGAATCAATAATTGTTTGTGTTTGCTGCGCAGCTGTTTGGAAAAGTTGCTTTGCTTGTTGGTTATCCGTATCAAGAGCGAATCCCTCTAAGCTAGCTTGTGCACTTTTTAATCCAGAAACAGTTTGCTTTAGTTTTGTAATTACAGTCATTGAATGAAGCCCCCTTTGGAATATCAATTCAAAGATTATAATTTGTGAATTGGGGTGAATTTATGATTGGAAAATTTAGGGGAAGGACATGTTTTATAGGCTCCTAGCTAAGGTATATAAAGGATTAAGGGGATATTTTTATTGATTTAGATGGATTTTATTGCTATTATTATGAGAAGAAAATAAGCAGGTATTTACTTGTTGTATTTCACTTCTATTAGAGATTTTTCGCAAGAAATTAAATGTGGAAAAGAGGAATAGAAGAAGGCTTAAAACCTTGATAATAAACGGTTTATAAAATTTTATCATGCGCCCATAGCTCAGTCGGATAGAGCGGTGGTTTCCGGTACCACGTCTGTCGGGGGTTCGAATCCCTCTGGGCGCGTCAAAAAGTCCTAACTTACGTTCTGTAGGTTAGGACTTTTTTTATTTCTCTCTTGTTATATCTGGTTATAAGAATTACTATTAGTATGTGGTAATAATTTTTACGCGTTATTATTTTCTTTCAATATTATTCATTTTTCGGTTGTAAGATGTAAATCTCATTAATACATATAAATTAATAATATTTTGGAATGGGTGTCTGCGATAGGATTCTCCTTTTACCAAACTTATTGTACAATAGAAACAAGGGGGAGATTAGTTTGAAGGCAAGTCTTTTACAAGAACAAAGCTTACGTTTGGCAATGACACAAGAGTTAAGGCAAGCGATTACAATGCTCCAGTATAATGTACAAGAATTATCGGAGTTTTTATATGAGCAATCGTTAGAGAATCCCCTTATTGAGTTAGGTGGTTTCGAGAGGGAGAAGAAAAAGAGCTCTAACACAAGTAAAAGTACCGGCAAACAAGTCGAGAATCAAATGGAAATCTACAGTGTGGATTCTACAACGATTCAGCAACATTTATTAAATCAACTACAGTATTATAAAATAGATGAAGAAGAGCGAAAAGCAGCTTCTTTCATTATTATGAACATGGATGGAAATGGCTATTTACAAGAAACAAATGAAGAGTTATCAGAGCTTCTTTCTGCGCCAATTGATGTAGTGGACCGTTCTGTGGAGCTTGTTCAATCATTAGAGCCAGCAGGGGTAGGTGCGCGTAATATTCAGGAATGTCTATCAATCCAATTGAAGCGCTTACAAAGAAGAAATGGTTTAGCGGAAGAAATTATAGATGATTATTTTAATTATTTCGTTAAGAAAGATTGGCGAAAGCTCGTTCAAGTGTTGAAGTGTACTAACGAGGAATTACAGGATGCGGTGAACTGTATTACATCATTACAGCCGAAACCAGGTCTTGCATTTTCTTCTGATAAACCACTTTATATTGTGCCTGATATGGCGGTAAAAAAAGATGGCGATCGTCTCGTTTTACAAATGAACGAACGGAATATGCCGAGAATTGAGATTCACTCTGAGTATAGTGCGTTACTAAATAATAGTGAAAGTGAAGTTGCTTCATATGTATCTGAAAAGTATCAACATGTGCAATGGATTATGCGCAGTTTGAAACAGAGAAAACAAACACTCTTACAAGTGATGAATATTATTATGGAAAAACAGCATGATTTCTTCTGGAAAGGTCCAGCGTATTTAAAACCACTTGCTTTAAAAGAGGTGGCGGAAGAGTTAGGTGTGCATGAGTCTACAATTAGTCGTGCAACGCGTAATAAATATGTGCAAACGCCGCATGGTTTATTTGAGATGAAATCGTTCTTTAGTAATTCTATTTCTACGACGGAAGATGAGGCGGTTTCTACAAAGCGTGTGAAACAATTCATTCAAACGCTTGTTGGAGCAGAAAATAAGAAAAAGCCACTTTCGGATCAAAAGATTTCAAAATTATTAGAAGAAGAGCATGAGATCGTTATTTCTCGCAGAACGGTTGCGAAATATAGAGAACAAATGCATATTCCTGCTTCGTCTCTAAGAAAAACAATTGGATAGGTGAAGAAGATGAAAGTTGTACTATATACAAAAAAAGATTGTGGTCTTTGCGTGAAGGCGAAACAAGTTTTAAAGGAAGTACAATATGAATATTCTTTTCAAATTGAGGAAATAGATATATATGAAGATAATGACCTTTTAGAGAAATACCATCTAATGATTCCTGTTGTAGAAATAGGCGGAAGACAAGTAGAATATGGTAACATTCACAAAGGTGTCATAATAAACTATATAAACAATGCAGTTAAGAGTTGAATAAGTTTCTGTCTCCTGTTACAATAATACACGTAGCAGGGATTATTTTTTTTACCTAGGTGGGACGCAAAATGTCACTACGGGACATAAAGTGACCACGAAGGGAAATGAACCGATGTAGTGAGGAGAAAAGATATGCGCTCATGGATTCAGAACACAAAAAAATTATTACCTGATCTGCTACCTGTTATGCAAACGAGAATGCAAGTGCTTCAGTACATTAGGCTTATGCAGCCGATTGGAAGAAGAAACTTATCTGCAAGTCTCGGTATGACAGAACGAGTATTGCGAAGTGAAGTTCAAGTTTTGAAAGAACAAAACTTAGTTCACGTCGCTTCTTCTGGAATGACTTTGACAGAAGAAGGAACAGCTTTAGTTCTTGCTTTGGAAGACTTTATGAAAGAAATTTCCGGGTTAAAGGTTTTAGAAAAACAACTTAAGGAAACATTAGACTTGGATGAAGTTTTCGTTGTCCCTGGTGATAGTGATGAATCACCTTGGGTCAAACTGGAGATGGGCCGTGCTTGTGTGACTTGTATAAAAGACCGTCTGACAGTGAATAATATCGTTGCTGTGGCTGGAGGAAGTACGCTAGCTGCTGCTGCGGACATGATGCAACTTGATTGCAAAGATTTACATATGCTATTTGTCCCAGCACGTGGTGGAATTGGAGAAGGTGTCGAGTTAGAAGCCAATACCATTTGCGCCAAAATGGCACAAAATACGATGAGTAATTATCGCTTATTGTATGTTCCAGATCACGTTAGTAGCGAAGCATATGCGTCTATTGTAACAGAGCCCTCCGTGAAAGAAGTTCTTGAGTTGATTCGCTCTTCCAATATCGTCATTCATGGAATTGGTGATGCGTTAACAATGGCACGTCGCAGAAATACTTCAGAAGCAGATTGGTTAAAGATTCAGGCAAGCGAAGCAGTTGGCGAAGCTTTCGGTTACTACTTTAATGAACAAGGAAATGTTGTTCATAAAGTAAGAACAGTTGGTATGCAACTTGAAGATTTACAACATGTATCTCACGTTGTCGCAGTCGCTGGAGGTTCTTCAAAAGCAAAAGCAATACAGGCTGTAATAAAGCAAGGGCACACTTCAATTCTAATTACAGATGAAGGTGCAGCAAAAAAATTAACAAAGGGTATTACCCTTTAATATAATCCCCCAAGGAGGAAATTTAAATGACTAAAATTGGTATTAATGGATTTGGACGTATCGGACGTAACGTATTCCGCGCAGCTCTTAACAACTCTGAGGTAGAAGTAGTAGCAATCAACGACTTAACAGATGCTAAAACATTAGCTCACCTTTTAAAATATGATACAGTTCACGGAACTTTAAATGCAGAAGTATCTGCTAACGAAAACAGCATCATTGTTAACGGTAAAGAAATTAAAGTTATCGCTGAGCGTGACCCAGCTCAATTACCATGGAACGACTACGGAGTAGAAGTAGTAGTAGAATCTACTGGCCGTTTCACTAAAAAATCAGACGCTGAGAAACACTTAGGTGGATCAGTTAAGAAAGTTATCATCTCAGCTCCAGCTTCTGACGAAGATATCACTGTAGTTATGGGTGTTAACCACGAAGAATACGATGCAGCTAACCACAACGTAGTATCTAATGCTTCTTGTACTACAAACTGTCTAGCTCCATTCGCTAAAGTATTAAACGAAAAATTCGGCGTAAAACGCGGAATGATGACAACAATTCACTCTTACACTAACGACCAACAAATCTTAGACTTACCACACAAAGATTTACGTCGTGCTCGTGCAGCAGCTGAAAACATGATCCCAACATCTACTGGTGCTGCTAAAGCTGTAGCATTAGTATTACCAGAACTTAAAGGTAAATTAAACGGCGGCGCTGTACGTGTTCCAACTGCTAACGTTTCTCTAGTTGACTTAGTTGTTGAACTTGACAAAGAAGTAACAGTTGAAGAAGTAAATGCAGCATTCAAAGCAGCTTCTGAAGGCGAATTAAAAGGTATCCTTGGATACAGCGAAGAGCCATTAGTATCTATCGACTATAACGGTTGCACAGATTCTTCTACAATCGATGCATTATCTACAATGGTAATGGAAGGTAACATGGTTAAAGTACTTTCTTGGTACGATAACGAAACTGGTTACTCTAACCGCGTAGTAGACCTAGCTGCATACATGACTTCTAAAGGTCTTTAATTCTTAAGTATATAAGCAATCAATGACAAAACGAGGGAGAGGGCTTGTTCCCTCTCTCTCTTCTTTCGTTTTAGAAGCAAATGTGATAAGCTTTTGAATGGGTTTTGTCAATCCTAACTAGTAGTCGGAGGGAAATCCAATGAACAAAAAATCAATTCGTGACGTAGATTTAAAAGGTAAGCGTGTATTTTGCCGCGTTGATTTCAACGTACCTATGAAAGAAGGCAAAATTACAGATGAAACTCGTATCCGTGCAGCTCTTCCTACAATTCAATATTTAGTAGAGCAAGGTGCGAAAGTAATTTTAGCAAGTCATTTAGGCCGTCCAAAAGGTCAAGCAGTAGAAGAATTACGTCTTACTCCAGTAGCAGCACGTTTAGGCGAGCTTCTTGGTAAAGATGTTAAAAAAGCGGACGAAGCATTCGGACCAGTTGCACAAGAAATGGTTGCAGCAATGAACGAAGGCGACGTAGTAGTTCTTGAAAACGTACGTTTCTATGCGGGCGAAGAGAAGAACGATGCAGAACTTGCGAAAGAATTTGCAGCTCTTGCTGATATTTTCGTAAACGATGCATTCGGTGCAGCTCACCGTGCTCACGCTTCTACAGCAGGAATCGCAGACTACCTACCAGCAGTATCTGGATTATTAATGGAAAAAGAGTTAGATGTATTAGGTAAAGCACTTTCTAACCCAGAACGTCCATTCACAGCTATCATTGGTGGTGCGAAAGTAAAAGATAAAATCGGTGTAATTCGTCATCTATTAGACAAAGTAGATAACTTAATCATCGGTGGCGGACTTGCTTATACATTCGTTAAAGCTTTAGGTCATGAAATTGGTCTATCTCTATGTGAAAACGACAAAATTGAACTAGCTAAAGAATTTATGCAACTTGCAAAAGAAAAAGGCGTAAACTTCTACATGCCAGTTGATGTTGTAATCACTGAGGAATTCTCTGAAACTGCAACAACTCAAATCGTTGGTATCGACTCTATTCCTTCTACTTGGGAAGGCGTGGACATCGGTCCTAAAACACGTGAAATTTATGCAGATGTAATTAAAAACTCTAAGCTTGTTGTATGGAATGGACCAATGGGTGTATTCGAAATGACTCCATTCGCAGAAGGTACAAAAGCAGTAGGACAAGCATTAGCAGATGCAGAAGGTACATACTCTGTTATCGGCGGTGGTGACTCTGCAGCAGCTGTTGAAAAATTCGGTATGGCTGATAAAATGAGCCACATTTCTACTGGCGGCGGTGCGTCATTAGAATTCATGGAAGGTAAAGAACTTCCAGGTGTAGTTTGTCTTAACGACAAATAAGTAGCAGCCAAAGAAAAAGGACGGTGCAAAGCATGCGTAAACCAATTATCGCAGGTAACTGGAAAATGAATAAAACTCTAGCTGAAGCAGTTAGCTTCGTAGAGGAAGTTAAAGGTCAAATCCCAGCAGCTTCAGCTGTTGATGCAGTAGTTTGTTCGCCAGCTCTATTCTTAGAGCGCTTAGTAGCAAAGGCTGAAGGAACTGACTTACAAGTAGGTGCACAAAACATGCACTTCGAAAAAAATGGTGCATTCACTGGCGAAATTAGCCCAGTAGCACTTAGCGACTTAAAAGTAGGCTACGTAGTACTTGGCCACTCTGAGCGTCGTGAAATGTTTGCTGAAACAGACGAGTCAGTAAACAAAAAGACTCTTGCAGCATTTGAACATGGTTTAACACCAATCGTTTGTTGTGGTGAGACTTTAGAAGAGCGCGAAAGCGGAAAAACATTTGATCTAGTAGCAGGTCAAGTGACAAAAGCACTTGCAGGTTTAACAGAAGAGCAAGTTAAAGTAACTGTTATCGCTTATGAGCCAATCTGGGCTATCGGTACAGGTAAATCTTCTTCTTCTGCAGATGCAAATGAAGTATGTGCGCACATCCGTAAAGTTGTTGCAGAAGCTGTTTCTCCAGAAGCTGCAGAAGCTGTTCGTATTCAATACGGCGGTAGCGTAAAACCAGAAAACATTAAAGAGTATATGGCACAATCTGACATCGACGGCGCTTTAGTTGGCGGTGCTAGCTTAGAGCCTGCTTCGTTCTTAGGTCTTCTGGGGGCGGTAAAATGAGAAAGCCAACAGCTTTAATCATTCTTGATGGTTTCGGACTACGTGAAGAAACTTACGGGAATGCTGTAGCACAAGCTAAGAAACCTAATTTTGATGGTTACTGGAACAAATTCCCTCACACAACGCTTACAGCTTGTGGTGAGGAAGTAGGTCTTCCAGCAGGTCAAATGGGTAACTCAGAGGTTGGTCACTTAAATATCGGTGCGGGCCGCATCGTATATCAAAGCTTAACACGCGTAAACGTTGCAATTCGTGAGGGTGAGTTCGATCAGAACGAAACTTTCCAAAATGCAATTAAAAGCGTGAAAGAAAAAGGTACTGCTCTTCATTTATTCGGTTTACTTTCTGATGGTGGTGTGCATAGTCACATGAACCATATGTTTGCTCTTCTTCGCTTAGCAGCAAAAGAAGGCGTGGAGAAAGTATATATCCATGCCTTCTTAGATGGCCGCGATGTTGGACCACAAACAGCAAAAGGTTATATCGATGCAACAAATGAAGTAATTAAAGAAACAGGAGTAGGACAATTCGCGACTATCTCTGGTCGTTATTACTCCATGGACCGTGACAAGCGTTGGGATCGCGTAGAAAAATGTTACCGTGCTATGGTGAATGGTGAAGGCCCTACTTATAAATCAGCAGAAGAGTGTGTAGAAGACTCTTATGCAAATGGTATTCATGATGAATTCGTATTGCCGTCTGTAATTGTTAACGAAGATGACACGCCAGTTGCAACAATCAATAATGATGATGCAGTTATCTTCTATAACTTCCGTCCAGACCGTGCAATTCAAATTGCTCGTGTATTTACAAACGAAGACTTCCGTGAGTTCGATCGTGGTGAAAAAGTACCTCACATTCCTGAATTCGTTTGTATGACACATTTCAGTGAAACTGTAGATGGTTACGTGGCATTCAAGCCAATGAACCTTGATAACACATTAGGTGAAGTTGTTGCGCAAGCGGGATTAAAACAACTTCGCATCGCGGAAACTGAAAAGTATCCGCACGTTACATTCTTCTTTAGCGGTGGTCGTGAGGCTGAATTCCCAGGAGAAGAGCGTATTTTAATTAACTCACCAAAGGTTGCAACGTATGACTTGAAACCTGAAATGAGCATTTATGAAGTAACGGACGCTTTAGTAAATGACATCGAAAATGATAAACATGATGTTATCATTCTTAACTTTGCAAACTGTGATATGGTTGGCCATTCTGGGATGATGGAACCAACAATTAAAGCAGTAGAAGCAACTGACGAATGTTTAGGAAAAGTTGTAGAAGCGATTCTTGCAAAAGATGGTGTAGCACTTATTACTGCTGACCATGGTAATGCCGATCAGGAGTTAACTGCTGAGGGTGGACCAATGACAGCTCATACAACTAACCCGGTTCCTTTCATCGTTACAAAAAATGATGTAGAGCTTCGTGAAGGTGGTATTTTAGGAGATATCGCCCCAACAATGCTTACACTTTTAAATGTGGAACAACCGAAAGAAATGACAGGTAAAACAATTATTAAATAATTTGCTTATATAAAAAGGAGAGAATTTATTATGTCAACAATTATTGATGTTTATGCTCGCGAAGTCCTTGACTCTCGTGGTAACCCAACTGTAGAAGTAGAAGTTTACACAGAAAGCGGCGCATTCGGACGCGCTATCGTACCAAGTGGTGCATCTACTGGTGAGCACGAAGCAGTAGAATTACGTGACGGTGACAAATCTCGTTACCTTGGTAAAGGTGTTATGAACGCAGTAAACAACGTTAACGAAGCAATCGCTCCAGAAATCGTTGGTTTCGACGTAACTGACCAAGCTGGTATCGACCGTGCTATGATCGAATTAGATGGCACTCCAAACAAAGGTAAACTAGGCGCTAACGCTATCCTTGGTGTATCTATGGCAGTAGCTCACGCAGCAGCTGACTTCGTAGGTCTTCCATTATACCGTTACCTTGGTGGATTCAATGCAAAACAATTACCAACTCCAATGATGAACATCATCAACGGTGGTTCTCACGCTGATAACAACGTTGATTTCCAAGAGTTCATGATCTTACCAGTTGGTGCTCCAACATTCAAAGAATCAATCCGTATGGGTGCTGAAGTATTCCATGCACTTAAAGCTGTATTACATGATAAAGGTCTTAACACTGCAGTAGGTGACGAAGGTGGATTCGCTCCAAACCTTGGTTCTAACCGTGAAGCATTAGAAGTAATCATCGAAGCTATCGAAAAAGCTGGTTACAAAGCTGGAGAGAACGTATTCTTAGGAATGGACGTTGCTTCTTCTGAGTTCTACAACAAAGAAACTGGTAAATATGACCTTGCAGGCGAAGGCCGTACTGGCTTAACTTCTGCAGAAATGGTTGATTTCTACGAAGAGCTTTGCAAAGACTTCCCAATCATCTCTATTGAAGATGGTCTAGACGAAAACGACTGGGATGGTCACAAATTATTAACTGAGCGTATCGGTGATAAAGTACAATTAGTTGGTGACGATTTATTCGTAACTAACACTCAAAAACTTGCTGAAGGTATCGAAAAAGGTATCTCTAACTCAATCTTAATTAAAGTTAACCAAATCGGTACTTTAACTGAGACTTTCGAAGCAATCGAAATGGCTAAACGTGCTGGTTACACAGCAGTTGTATCTCACCGTTCTGGTGAAACTGAAGATGCTACAATCGCTGACATCGCAGTTGCAACTAACGCTGGCCAAATCAAAACTGGTTCTATGAGCCGTACTGACCGTATTGCTAAGTACAACCAATTATTACGTATCGAAGACGAGCTAGGCGAAATCGCTGTTTACGCTGGTTTACAATCTTTCTACAATATCAAACGATAATTGTAGAAAATAACGACAGACCGTGAGAAATCACGGTCTGTTTTTTTTTTGCTAAAACTGTTCGTCCGTCATAAGTGACATGAGGTATTTAAAGAAGAGATTATAATCAAAATCGATAGCAATTTGCTGCGAGGGCCGATTGGTGAATGGGCTTGATCCTACTAAAGAGCGGAAATCACCGATGCTTGCTCCTTGAGCGTAAGATTCGGTCATAACGGTAATTGGTGATTTGTAGTAGGTAAACATAGAATTATCAAGTAAAGCTAATATCGGTATCGTGTCATGAACAGGGCAGCCTTTTAATTGTGGTAAAATTTTTTCGTAATATCCATAGTAGTAATGATCGAATAGAGGTTTGACGAGAGAAGGCAGAATAAAAATGGAGTGAAGGATTTTATTTTATTGAAATAATACCCATCAAAATTCAGAATATATAAACTTTGTATATTAGGTCAAGGTTTTTGACATAAATTATATGCGGAAACGCAGTCATATCAAGGGTGTAAGCGTATAATATAGTGGATTTTCGTTGTTGATTTGATAAATTGCAGGTTTTTACAATTTATACTATGATAAGGATATTAACAGAAGATCGTATAAACATGAGGGATGATGAACATGAAACTTACAAAGATTCTTGTCCAAATTTCTGCTCTTTATGTATTTTATATGGTTGGAAATTGGGTGCAAGAAATGTTGAATATTCCGATTCCAGGAAGTTTGATTGGGATGTTCCTCCTGCTTGTTTTTCTTAGCCTAAAAGTACTTCCAGTGAAATGGTTTGATTTAGGAGCAGAAACACTCGTTGCTATTATGCCGTTTTTATTAATTCCGCCAACGCTTGGCTTAATGAATTACGGTGCTTTTTTTATGAGTAAAGGAATTTCTCTTTTCATTACAGTTGTAGCGAGTACGTTTTTAATTATTATTGTCGCAGGGCATACAGGACAATATCTTGCGAATAGAAAGGAAAAAGAGACACAATGAGCCAAATATTAATCGGAATCGGTTGGGTTCTTTTTACCGTGCTATTATATCAATTATCTAAAAAAATCTATAAATTATTTCCAACACCATTTACCATTCCAATGCTTGTTGCAACAGCATTAATGGCTTTCTTATTTATAATGCTTGATATACCATATCAAAATTATATGGAAAGTGGTGGTGGCTGGATTGCGAAGCTACTCGGACCAGGTGTTGTAGCATTTGCAATCCCGCTTTATAAACAACGTCATGTTCTGCAAAAATATGTTGTACCAATTGCTGGTGGGGTATTAGTAGGTACAACAGTTGCTATTGCAAGTGATTTGGCTATCGCCACACTTATGGGAACAGATAAAAGCTTAATTTTATCTTCTTTACCAAAATCAGTGACAATGCCAGTTGCGATGAGTGTGTCTGAACAAGTTGGTGGTGTCCCGTCCTTAACAGCGGCCTTCGTCGTTATCGCAGGTATTACTGGAACGATTTCAGGACCGATTTTATTAAAATGGAGCCGTGTTACAAACTCAGTTGGTAGAGGGATTGGCTTTGGATGTGCGTCTCATATTATGGGTGTTATGAGAGCGATGAAAAATAATGAGCATGAAGGTGTTATTGGATCGGTAACAATGACATTAACAGCAATTTTGACATGTTTGCTTGGACCGTTATTCGCAATGGTGTTTATGTAATAGAAGAAAAGCGAGAGCGATTCTATAGCTCTCGCTTTTCTATAGGATTTATGCTACATTTAAAATAACTGAATCTTTGTAGGAGGTACGCCAAGTGCATACGTTATTATCTGTTTTACTTATTATTGTATCGATTTTAATGATTGTTATGGTACTTATGCAGTCTAGTAATAGCTCAGGCCTTTCAGGTGCAATTTCAGGCGGTGCAGAGCAATTATTTGGTAAGCAAAAAGCACGTGGAATTGAAGCGGTATTAAACCGTGTTACAGTTGTTTTAGCTGTGTTGTTCTTTGTACTAACAATTGCTGTTACGTACTTAAACTTATAAAAGTAAAAGAAGAAGCGTTAGCGGATTATGCTAATGGTTCTTCTTTTTTTGATTTGTTATTCAAAAAAAGTTTCTAATTAGATTATAGAATTATAAATATGGTACACTAAGAATAGAAAGAATACGACTAGATTACAGAAGAGAAAGAGGAGAAGTACATGATGAAATTAGCATCTCCGAAACCATTTACATTTGAAGGTGGAGACCGCGCTGTTTTATTATTACATGGATTCACAGGGAACTCAGCTGACGTACGCATGCTAGGGCGTTTCTTAGAGAAGAAAGGCTATACTTGTCATGCGCCAATTTATAAAGGACACGGCGTACCACCACAAGAGCTTGTTCATACAGGCCCTGAAGACTGGTGGAAAGATGTAATGAATGCCTACCAGCATTTAAAAGATCAAGGTTACGAGAAAATAGCTGCGGTTGGATTATCATTAGGCGGAGTATTCTCATTAAAACTTGCTTATACATTACCGATTTTAGGTGTTGTACCAATGTGTGCACCGATGTACATTAAAAGTGAAGAAATTATGTACCAAGGTATATTGGCATATGCCCGCGAATATAAAAAGCGTGAGCAAAAATCACCAGAACGAATTGAGCAGGAAATGTTTGAATTTAAACAGACACCAATGAATACATTAAAAGCATTACAGGAGTTGATTCGTGACGTACGCAATAATGTTGATATGATTTATGCTCCAACATTCGTTGTACAAGCACGTCATGATGAGATGATTAATACAGATAGTGCTAACATTATTTATAACGGTGTAGAATCTACGTTAAAAGACATTAAATGGTATGAAGACTCTACGCATGTCATTACACTTGATAAAGAACGTGATGTGCTACATGAGGATGTATATAACTTCTTGGAGCAACTAGATTGGTAAGATCTAGTTGCCTCTTTTTTTCATAAGGGAATTTATTATCCCAATTGGTGTGGGCTAATAATCAGTGGAAAGGGACAAAACCCCACTGATTAAAGTTACACTTTATGAAAGCTGTAAAAAATCATTGGGAGATGATTAAAGTTTCACTTTATACATCCCCCATCTTTCGGATACACTAAATAATATAAGGGTTTAAAGGAGGTATTTCTGCTTGGAAGAAATCATGCAAGAACATATTGATAAGTTGTTATTATTTATGAGGGAAGAAGCGTATAAACCGTTAACGATACAAGAATTAGAATCGGCATTTGGAATCGAAGGCTCTGAGGGCTTTAAAGATTTCGTAAAGGCACTTGTAATGATGGAAGAGAAGGGGCTTGTTATCCGCACACGTAGTAACCGCTACGGTCTTCCAGAAAAAATGAATTTAGTACGCGGTAAATTAATTGGGCACGCACGTGGTTTTGCGTTCGTCGTTCCAGAAGAGAAGAAAACAGGAGATGATGATCTTTTCATCCCGCCTACAGAATTAAATGGCGCACTTCATGGTGATACAGTATTAGCACGTGTTAGCGCGCAATCAAGTGGATCACGCCAAGAAGGCGCGATTGTTCGTATTTTAGAGCGTGGAACGAAGGAACTAGTTGGTACATATACAGAGTCAAAGAACTTTGGATTTGTTATACCTGATAATAAACGCTGGACAAGTGACATTTTTATCTTGAAAAGTGCATCTATGGGCGCTGTAGAAGGCCATAAAGTAGTTGTGAAAATTACGGGCTACCCAGAGAACCGTTTAAGCGCAGAAGGTGAAGTTATTCAAATTCTAGGTCATAAAAATGACCCAGGAGTAGATATTTTATCTGTCATTCATAAACATCATTTACCTTTAGCGTTTCCTGAAGAAGTGATGGAACATGCAAACAGTGTACCAGAAACGATTTCAGAAGAAGATATAAAAGATCGCCGTGATTTACGTGATCAAATGATTGTTACAATTGATGGTGCGGATGCGAAAGACTTAGATGACGCTGTTACAGTAACGAAGCTTGAGAACGGTAACCATAAGCTTGGCGTTCATATTGCGGATGTAAGTCATTACGTTCAAGAAGGTTCTCCAATTGATGTTGAAGCAGCGGAGAGAGCAACGAGTGTATATCTTGTAGACCGTGTAATTCCGATGATTCCGCATCGTTTATCAAACGGTATTTGTTCATTAAATCCGAAAGTAGACCGTCTGACACTATCTTGTGAAATGGAAATCAACAATCTAGGTGATGTTGTAAAGCATGAGATTTTCCAAAGTGTAATTAAAACGACAGAGCGTATGACGTATGCTGACGTAAGAAGCATTTTAGAAGATGAAGACGAAGCGCTAATTGAACGTTACGAGCCGCTAGTACCAATGTTTAAAGAAATGGGGCAGTTAGCACAAATTTTACGTGAAAAACGTATGCGCCGCGGTGCGATTGACTTTGACTTTAAAGAAGCGAAAGTACTAGTAGATGAAGAAGGAAAACCGACTGATGTTGTAATGCGTGATCGTTCTGTATCAGAGAAGTTAATTGAAGAGTTTATGCTTGTTGCGAACGAAACAGTAGCAGAGCACTTCCACTGGATGAACGTACCGTTTATGTACCGTGTCCATGAAGATCCGAAAGAAGATAAGCTTGAGCGTTTCTTCGAGTTTGTAACAAACTTCGGATATGCAGTAAAAGGACGTGCGAACGAAATACATCCTCGTGCGCTGCAACAAATTCTTGAAATGGTTCAAGGTCAGCCAGAAGAAGTAGTCATTTCAACAGTTATGCTTCGTTCTATGAAGCAAGCACGTTACGATTCGGACAGCTTAGGACATTTCGGTTTATCAACTGAGTTCTACACGCATTTCACATCGCCAATTCGTCGTTACCCAGATACGATTGTTCATAGATTGATTCGTGAATACATCATTAATGGTAAAGTAGACAACGAAACGCAAGCGAAATGGCGTGAAAACTTACCTGAGATTGCAGAGCACTCTTCTAATATGGAACGCCGCGCTGTTGAAGCAGAACGTGAAACAGACGAAATGAAAAAAGCAGAGTATATGGTTGATAAGATCGGTGAAGAGTATGACGGTATGATTAGCTCTGTAACAAACTTCGGTTTATTCGTAGAGCTTCCAAATACAATTGAAGGTCTTGTACACGTTAGCTATTTAACAGATGATTACTACCGTTATGACGAAAAACATTTTGCGATGATTGGAGAACGTACAGGTAACGTATTCCGCATCGGTGACGAAATTACAATTCGTGTTATTAACGTAAATAAAGACGAGCGAGCAATCGACTTTGAAATCGTTGGCATGAAAGGCACACCTCGTCGCAAGTTCAAAGATCGTCCAGTTGTGATTGAACAGCCAAGAACAGGTAGAAAGAAACGCGGTGGACGTAGCGAGCGTAGTAATGAGCGCGGTGGCGAACGCGGCACAGGAAGAAAGTTTGATCGTGGTGGCCAAGGAAAAGGAAAAGCATCAGCATCCACATCCGCTAGTCAGCCAGGGAAAAAAGATAGTAATAGTAATGGTAATAGTAATGGCAATAGTAATGGCAAGAAGAAAAAAGGATTCTTTGAAAATGTACCAGGATTCAAGAAGAAAAAGAAAAAGCGCAAGTAAGAAAAGAGTGGCTTCGCCTCGCATTATGAGCGAGCCACTTTCGCTTTTTGTTTAATCTAGCTACAGTGGCTAGAATGTTCGGTGGCTTCGCTTCTTCCCAGGAGGCAAAGAACGCCTCAAGGTCAGAAGCTCCATCCACCTCACATTCTGAGCGAGCCACTTTCGCTTTTTGTTTACATTTGTTACAATGGTAAAAATAGAGGAGGGACGTTATATGCCAAAAGGTACAGGTAAGGTTATTGCGCAAAATAAAAAGGCATTTCATGATTATTTCATCGAAGAAACATACGAAGTAGGGCTTGTCCTTCAAGGAACGGAAATTAAGTCGATTCGCGCTGGACGCGTGAACTTGAAAGATGCGTTTGCACGTATACATAACGGTGAAGTATGGGTTCATAATATGCATATTAATACATATGAACAAGGGAATCGTTTCAATCACGATCCGCTACGTACAAGGAAGTTACTTCTTCATAAAAAAGAAATTGATAAGCTAGCAGGTTACGCAAAAGAAACAGGATATGCATTAGTTCCAGTTAGAATCTATTTGAAAAATGGATTTGCGAAAATGGCACTTGGTTTAGCAAAAGGTAAGAAGCAATATGATAAGCGTCACGATTTAAAAGAGAAAGAAGCTAAACGTGAAATTGCACGCGTGTTCCGTGATCGTCAAAAGATGTAATACAGATATTTACATTTGTAAAACGGCGCGCGTATGATATAATAACTTATGTAAGATTGTTGCACATTGAAAAACAGCTCTTAGTAGCTATCACGATATTTCTTCGTATGCTCCATTTTTATCATGGGGACGTTACGGATTCGACAGGGATAGTTCGAGCTTAGGTTGCGAGTCGAGGGGATCGGCCTCGTTAAAACGTCAAAGCCTATAATTGGCAAACAAAACAATCTTTCTTTAGCTGCTTAATTGCACTAAAGGTTCCTCCCTCCATCGTCCATGTGGTAGGGTAAGGGACTCAAACTAAGTGGACTACGCCGGAGTTCGCCGTCTGAGGGCGAAGGAAGAGAACAATCAGACTAGCAACTTGGAAGCCTGTCGATAGGCCGAAGAGTTCGCGAAATGCTAATATATCGACTACACTCGTAGAAGCTTAAGTGCCGATATTTTTGGACGTGGGTTCGACTCCCACCGTCTCCACCAATACATATTTGGTGGTTTTTTTATTTTGTATGATATGAACCATAACTTTGCCAGATTGGCGGGGTTATGGTTCTTTTTGTTTTGTGGTTTTATAAAATGCTTAAGTTGATGGGGATGGGGCGGTACCCCTGAAACAGAAAGTGAAGAAATAGTTATTGATGATAAGCAGGTAGATACTATAGCTGCCCCTTAATGATTAAATAACATTTATTTAAATCTTCATATATTTTGTGTTTTCATCCATATCTATTGTAAGATTATATAGAGTTCTCCTAATAAGCTGTTATAATGGCTTTTTTTAGGGATTTAATATTTATAAATCTTAAATTATTTTTTTGGGATAATTTTTTATCTAACTAAGTTATATTGAAGTAGAGGTGAACCATCGGTGAAGCAGGTGTTAGTAATTAAGAATGAACGGTCTTTTGCAAAGAAAATCGTAAGCGGTCTAACGCAAGAGGGCTATTTCATTTTAAAACTTCACAATGAAAACCAAGGTTTAAATATAGTATATGAACAAGATTGGGATATTATCATATTGGATTGGGATTCATTAAGTATATCCGGACCAGAAATTTGCAGACAAATACGACTTGTTAAAACGACACCGATAATTATTGTGACCGACAATATTTCTAGCCAGGATTGCATAGCAGGGTTACAAGCAGGAGCGGATGATTATATAAGAAAACCATTTGTGAAAGAAGAATTAGTAGCAAGGGTTCAAGCTATTTTAAGGAGAAGTGACTGTATTCAGCAAAATGAGACAAACTTTTTTCAGTTTAAAGATCTCTTTGTTGATGCATCTAGCCATATTGTGAAAAAAGGTGGTAAAAATCTTTCGCTTACTAAGCGCGAGTACGATTTACTTGTATTTTTAATTAAGAATAAAAATACAATATTGAGCCGTGAAATGCTTTTGAATCAGGTTTGGGGATATAACGTAGTAGTCAATCCAAATGTAGTAGACTTATATATTGGGTATGTAAGAAAAAAGTTAAAGTGCGAGAAGAAAGACAGATATATTGAAACGATACATGGCAGAGGCTATTCAATGGTTGAATGATAAAAATAAGATAATAGGTAAAGTACAGTTTGTCATAATAATCAATATCTAGCATAATAGAAAAAACGAGTAAAACTGTTTCATTCAGTTTTACTCGTTTTTTCTATTAAATCTGATAATCAAATAGTTTCTGAGAAATATTAAAAGACAGAAACTATAAAAAGAATATTTCTATCAGGCAATGGATTATGAAAATATTAGCTATTAATGGGCATTTTTTTTGCAGTAGAAATCATGGTTTATAAGGTGCCCAATCTATTGATTAGTACGTGTGGGGGATGACTCTGGTGCGCATTAGATGAGACTGTATCTAATTTATGTTTAATTTTATTAACTCACACCATTCACAAGATTTTCACATAATTAACGACTATACTTATTAACAGGATGTTCAAATGAAAATGATTATCAATAGCAATTTAGATGCATAAAAGTTACTATCTAATTTAATCTATGGACGTTATCATTTTCAAACTAAATTACATTATAAGGAGTATACGTATGAAAAAAACTATGCTTTTAAAATTAGTAAGTATTCTAGCAGTTTTCACTTTAATGTTAGTAGCTTGCTCAGATTCAAGTAAGGAAACTTCGAAAGCTACTAAAGGTGATAGTAGTGATAAGCCAAAAACGGTTGAAATCACTGATGCACATGGAACTGTTAAAGTCCCTGTAAATCCAAAGAATGTAGTTGCTTTAGATAATAGAACTTTTGAAACTTTAGCTGATTGGGGAATTAAATTAGCGGCTGCTCCAAAGGATATCATGCCTGCAGATTCAGCATATAAAAAGGATAATTCAGTTGAAAATATTGGGAATCACCGTGAACCAAATCTTGAAATTATTGCAGCTGCAAACCCTGAACTTGTAATCGTTGGTCAAAGATTTGCTGATCATTACGAAGAGATCAAAAAATTAGTACCAAATGCAGCTGTTATTGATCTTAATTTTGATGTTTCTGAGAAATCTACTACGCCTGGGAAAAACTTAGTAAAAGGACTTAAAGATTCTACAATTACTTTAGGAAAAATCTTTGATAAAGATAAAGAAGCTAAAAAATTAGTGGCTGATTTTGATAAATCTATTGAAACTGCAAAATCTGCTTATAACGGAAAAGATAAAGTTATGAGTGTTATCGTTACTGGTGGGAATATTGGTTTTGCTGCTCCACATTCTGGTCGTGTTTGGGGACCAATGTATGAAATTTTCGGTTGGGTTCCAGCACTAGAAGTTTCAAATTCTACTGCAGGTCATAAAGGTGATGACGTTTCTGTTGAAGCTATTGCACAAACAAATCCTGATTGGCTTTTCGTATTAGATCGTGATGCTGCAACATCTGATGCAGCTACTTCAACACCTGCTAAGGATGTTATTTCTAAATCACCAGCTCTTCAAAACACAACTGCTGTTTCTAAAAAACAAGTTGTTTATGCACCAGAAGATACTTACACAAATGAATCAATTCAGACTTATATAGAGTTGTTTGGAAATCTTGCAAAAACTTTAGCTAAGTAGTGTAAAGGAGTACGAAACAGTGTCAAAAAATATAATTTCTAGGGTTGAGAATATTTCTCAACCCCAGTTTTATAATCACAATAAATTATGGACAAAACCTTTTATAATAGCGATTATAGTTGTTATAATTTTAGGGATTATATCACTGTTTACTGGAGTTTATGATATACGTGGACAAGAGGATGGAATGGAGATGTTTTTCATAACTCGTGTTCCGAGAACAGTTGCATTAATGCTTACTGGAGCTGCAATGGCGATGGCAGGGCTCGTAATGCAACTCATTACACAGAATCGCTTTGTTGAACCTACTACAACGGGGACTATTGAATGGTCAGGCTTAGGCCTGCTTTTTGTATATTTATTATTCCCTGCCCCGACTTTAGTGCAAAGAATGACTGGTGCAATCATTTTTTCTTTTATAGGAACTATGGTTTTCTTTCTATTTTTAAGAAGAGTTAAACTTCGTTCTTCTTTAATTGTCCCGATTATTGGATTGATGCTTGGAGCAGTTATTTCTGCAGTGTCTACTTTTATGGGGCTTCTTTTTCAAAGGACACAAAGTATTGAAACTTGGTTTGTAGGTTCATTTGCTAACATTCAGGTGGGAAGATATGAATATTTATGGCTGATTGTTATCATTACTTTGCTTATTTTTATGTATGCGAATAGATTGACGTTAGCTGGACTAGGAGAAGATGTAGCAACAAGCCTTGGAGTTAATTACAATAGAATTGTTCTTTTTGGGACTGGCCTTATCTCTGTTGCTGTTGGAATTGTTGCAGCTGTTATTGGAAACTTACCTTTCTTGGGATTAATTGTTCCAAACATTGTTTCAATGTTTAGAGGGGATGATCTTAGGAGTAATTTACCTTGGGTATGTGTGATCGGAATGGGGACAATAACTGCCTGTGACATTATTTCTCGAACAATTATAAAGCCTTTTGAAGTACCTGTTTCTTTAATACTTGCAACAGTGGGAGCAATCGTGTTTATTACTATTTTATTGAGACAAAGAAAACCAAGGAGGCTACGATGATCACATTAGAATATAGAAATAAAGAAAATGTCGAAATCGATTCTAGCCTTCATAATGAAAGTAGATCAGCTAGTGCTTTTCGTTCTAAGAAGGAAGCAAGACGTTATTGGATTTTACTGATCACATTGATTGGTTTAGGCCTCCTTTCTTCATATGGACTTTTAGTTTATAACAATCCAGTTCCGATAGATTCACCTTCTTTTATCCCAGTTGTTAAGAGAAGGATAGTAGCTATTGTTGCAATGATTATTGCTGCAGTTTGCCATAGCTTGTCGACAGTTGCTTTCCAATCTATTACGAATAATAAAATTATTACTCCTTCGCTTTTAGGTTTCGAATCACTTTATTCAGCAATTCAAACGAGTACAATATTCTTCTTTGGTGCTAGTGCATTGATAAATTTTAGTGGAATTGGATCATTTTTATTTCAAGTTGTTGTGATGGTCTTCATGAGTTTGATACTTTATGGATGGTTACTTTCCGGTAAATACGGGAATTTACAACTTATGCTTTTAGTTGGAATTATTATTGGTACCGGGCTAAATTCTGTGTCAACTTTCATGAGAAAACTACTTGCGCCTTCAGAATTTGATATTTTACAAGCAAGATTATTTGGTTCTGTTAATCATGCAGATCCTGCATATTTTCCTATTGTAATTCCTATGATCATAATTGTAGCAGTATTAATTTTTGCTCATTCTAAGAATTTGAATGTTTTGTCACTAGGAAAGGATGTTGCTACTTCTTTTGGGGTTAAATATCAACCTAGTGTAATTTATACGCTTGTATTAGTAGCTATTTTAATGTCCATCTCAACAGCTCTAATTGGGCCACTTACTTTCTACGGCTTTTTAGTAGCAACTTTGAGTTATCAGGCGGCGTCAACTTATGATCATAGATATATTTTCCCAATGGCTTTTGCTATAGGATTTTTGATAATGACGAGTGCATACTTTTTAATGTATCATGTATTCCATGCTCAAGGTGTAGTTTCAGTTATTATCGAATTATTTGGTGGAATAACATTTTTAACTATAGTTTTAAGGAAGAGGGCTTTATGATAAAAATTGATAATGTTAAAAAGTTCTATACTGATAAGGTGAAAATAGGACCTTTGGATATTGAAATACCAAAAGCGGGCTTTACTTCTTTAATTGGACCAAATGGCGCTGGAAAGTCAACGACACTTTTGATGATTGGAAGACTCTTAGATATGGATGAAGGTCAAATTCAGGTAGCAAATATGGATGTTTCTGAATCCAAATCAAAAGACTTAGCAAAAGTTCTGACTATATTGCGACAAGAAAATCATTTTGTAACTAGGCTTACTATTAGACAATTAGTTGGATTTGGACGCTTTCCTTATTCAAAGGGAAGATTAACTAAAGAGGATGAAGCTATCATTTCTAAATATATCGATTTTTTAGATTTAACTGATTTAGAGAATAGATATTTAGATGAGCTTTCTGGTGGTCAAAGACAAAGGGCATATGTAGCGATGGTATTGTGCCAAGAGACTGAATATGTACTTTTGGACGAGCCTCTGAACAACCTTGATGTTGCTCGTTCTGTTCAAATGATGGAGCATTTGAGACGTGCAGCTAATGAATTCGGAAGAACAATTCTGACTGTTATGCATGACATAAATTTTGCAGCCAAATATTCTGATAAAATTTGTGCTATGAAAGATGGACAAATTGCTGCTTTTGGAACAGTAGAAGAGGTTATGGACCCGGAAATTTTGACAGATATTTTTGAAACAAAAATAGAAATTATCAATGGTCCTTATGGTCCAATCGCTGTTTATTAGTTACAAAATGTAAAAAAGAAGCAGCTCAAAAATGAGTATGCCAAAAAAACTAATAGAAAATCAAATTGTATACTGTAGCTTACGTAAATCATAACAGCTACTCTAGTTGAAGTTGCTGTCTGTATTTTATAGGCAGCAGCTTTTTTTAATGCGGTTGCCCATGATAACTCTTAATATTTCTGGCTGCTCGTAACAGTCCTACATGTATTTCATTACTTCCGGTCCTGCGATGCTTCCAACAATAAACTTGTAAATTACTCATGAAATGCAAAGGAACGCTTCGCATTTTCAAGTGTTTACCAAACGAAAAATTTATCTCTGTATAACTTTTTATAAGAATTCAGCTTGTTTTTTTTGTATGTAATATTGCATATAAGAGTGTATTGATAAAAGTGTAAGGGGTCACTATAATGAGGGCATAAAGATAAATCACATTTTCGTAGCAATAAAAAAGGAGGAAATAATATGGAAATCGCAATGGCAGTTTTGAAATTTGTAGGTGGCGTAATCCCGTTAATTCAAGAACTTTTGAAAGCATTTATGTAGGTTTATTAGTTAGCTATCATTTATCAATCATTATCATATCTTACTAAAAAAAGAACGGGGTGATTTTTCTGAATATTAAGAAAAACACTAAAAGAAGAAAGTTCCTTGCGTGTTTATTAGTTAGTCTATGCACTATTAATTATTCATCTATTTCCTTCGCAGAAACACAAGCGGGTAATGTAACTGATGTAACCAAAAATGCTAGTGGCATTGATACTGGTATAGCAAATCTTAAATATAATAATCAAGAGGTTTTAGCTGTAAATGGTGATAAAGTAGAGAGTTTTGTCCCGAAAGAAAGTATCAATTCAAATGGTAAATTTGTAGTAGTGGAACGCGAGAAAAAATCACTTACAACGTCACCAGTCGATATTTCAATTATTGATTCTGTAGTGAATCGTACGTATCCAGGAGCTGTACAACTTGCAAATAAAGCTTTTGCAGACAATCAACCGAGTTTATTAGTGGCTAAGAGAAAGCCTTTAAATATTAGTATAGACTTACCTGGCATGAGAAAAGAAAATACAATCACTGTCCAAAATCCGACATATGGTAATGTAGCTGGAGCAGTAGACGATTTAGTATCTACTTGGAATGAAAAGTATTCCACAACACATACGTTACCTGCAAGAATGCAGTATACGGAATCTATGGTTTATAGTAAATCACAAATCGCAAGTGCTCTTAATGTTAACGCTAAATATCTTGATAATAGTCTAAACATTGATTTTAATGCGGTTGCAAATGGAGAGAAAAAAGTGATGGTAGCGGCATATAAGCAAATATTTTATACCGTAAGTGCTGAACTACCTAACAATCCATCCGATCTTTTTGATAATAGTGTTACTTTTGGTGAGCTAACTCGTAAAGGCGTAAGTAATTCGGCTCCACCTGTTATGGTTTCAAATGTAGCTTATGGTAGAACGGTTTATGTAAAATTAGAAACAACCTCTAAGAGCAAAGATGTACAAGCTGCTTTTAAAGCCTTACTTAAGAATAACAGCGTCGAAACAAGTGGACAGTATAAAGATATTTTTGAAGAAAGTACCTTTACTGCTGTAGTATTAGGTGGAGATGCGAAAGAGCATAACAAGGTTGTTACTAAAGATTTCAATGAAATCCGAAATATCATTAAAGATAATGCTGAATTAAGTCTTAAAAATCCAGCATACCCAATTTCATATACAAGTACTTTCTTAAAAGATAATGCAACTGCTGCTGTTCATAACAATACAGATTATATCGAGACGACAACTACAGAATATTCAAGTGCTAAAATGACACTGGATCATTACGGTGCTTACGTTGCGCAATTTGATGTATCTTGGGATGAATTCACATTTGATCAAAATGGTAAAGAAGTACTAACACATAAAACATGGGATGGTAGCGGCAAAGACAAAACGGCTCATTACTCTACAGTTATCCCTCTTCCACCAAATTCAAAAAATATAAAAATCGTAGCAAGAGAATGTACTGGTCTTGCATGGGAATGGTGGAGAACAATTATTAATGAACAAAATGTTCCATTAACAAATGAAATAAAAGTTTCAATTGGAGGAACAACATTATACCCAACTGCTAGTATTAGTCATTAGGTATAAAAAGGCGCCCTGTAAGCAGGACGCTTTTTTACTTAGTCACAAATTTTACTCTTTCCAAAACTGTTCCAATAGAATGACAAGCATGGTACCCACAAGTAATCCATTACTTAAAACATATTGTAAGGAAGAAGGAATTCCGCTAAACGCACTTTCTGGAAGAAACATTATTCCCAAACTGATTAATAATGAAATTCCTAATATAGTTAATCGGCGTTGATTTAATTCTTCACGTAAAATGGATTGAAATGAAATGCCTATTACTTGGACAAATGTTGCTAAAAGTGCGGCATTAGCAATAGGACCTGGTAGCAAGGATATAAAGTTTACAATTGAAGGAATAAAAGAAATTCCTGCTAATATAAGACTTGCTATAAGGAACGACTTCACTTTTCTTTGTCCTGTTAGCTGAATGAATCCTGCTGATGCAGGTAATGGTACAATTCCAATTGTAGAAAACAACGACGAGATAATATGCGATATACCTCCGGCCCACACGCCGCGGTTCAGTATTTGCTTTTCATTTTCTTTAGATAACGGAGCCACTTGTTTTACAGCCGAAATAGCAGCGATTGTATTTGCAACTAAAAGAAATGTAAATAAAGTTGCAGTTAGAGCCATTCCAATATCTAATCTAGGTGTGCCCCAAGAAAATAGCTCTGGTAACTTAACTAACGGTGTGTGTGAAGGCATATGAGATGATTTTCCTAATACAGCATACAAAAGCCAACCACATGAAATTCCAAGTAACACAGCGTAACTTTTCATCCATCCGTTCCCTTTAATTGATAAGAAAGTAATAAGGGCAAAAACAAAGAGCGCAATAGCAGCCGTTGTATAATCAGGATGAGTTACAGCTCCTTGTAATCCCATCATTCCTTTTAGTAACACACCACTAAGCTGAAGAGATAATATTAAAAGAAAAGTTCCTGTAACCAAGGGTGTAAATAAACGTAGAATTCGATGAACAAGCCCTGTTATACCAAGGACGAAGAGTAATATACCTGCAATAATTAATCCGCCTTCTAAAAGTTGTAATACATCCTTTGCACTTTGTCCCTGATGCATAGCGACTTGTCCCAATATGACAAATATACTTACCCATGAACCGGCTGGCCCATCCGCTATGGGATAGCGATGCCCAAACCATGCTTGTATAAATGAACTTACTCCTACAACTAAAAAAGTTCGTTGCATTAATGTTGAGATATCTTCTATTGATAAATGGAATATGCCACCAATAATGATAGGCAATGCAATTGCATTTGCTAATAAAAACACAAACCACTGTAGAATACTAAAGCTCGTATCGACGTATTTTTTATTCATATTATTCTCCCTTGTATAAAAAGAATCTCATAGTAAAAATCCATCCTTTCTACACAGCTAGATTAAAAAGGATGGATTTTGTAAATCTATAAAATTACTTTAATTATATAGATAGATTTTTAATTAATCACCATGTACGGAACGGTAAGAATTTCCCGTTAAGTGTAATCACGATACGAGGGTCGCCACCTTTTGGATCTTCTTGTGTGTCCACACCTAGATTGAAGTTAATTGCACTCATTACACCTTCGCCAGCTTTTTCTAGAATTAATTCTCTAAGAGTTGGTGCGTATTGTAACATCATTTCATATAATCGATATAAGATTGGGTCAGTAGGAGGCATTTGCATTACTTGACCTCTAAGTGGAACTACTGTTAATGCTTGAACTACTTCTTCATCTAATTCTAATAGTTTACCGATTTTTTCTGCTTCTGGACGTGTCATTGTAGCTTGTCCTAATAACGCTGTTACAACCCAAGTCTCAGAGTTTTCACTTACTTTTGAAATTTCTTCCCATGTTAAACCTTTTGCCATTTTTGCTTCCATAATTTTTTGCGTAGCTTCTTGTCTATTCATATCTAATAACTTCCCTTCATTTAAGTAATAATTAATGTTCCATACCATTTAATGCTTTATATCCATCAACTACTAAATCTAATTTACCTGAGTGAGGATCAATAACTAGACCATGTACAGGAACATCTTTTGGAATAAGTGGATGATTTCTTACTAAATCAACATTAGCTTGAGTTGAATCGCAGACATCATCGAATCCAAATAACCATTTTTCAAGGTCAACACCAGCATATTCAATTGCTGATAAAATTTCTGGTGAAGCTACTCCGCGATCTAATATTTTTTGAAGTGTTCCTTTTGGATTAGTTTGGCTTGCACCACATCTATGGTGTCCGATAAGAAATATTTCATCTGCATTTAGATCATATACTGATGCTACAACACTTTGCATAACACTATCGAAAGCAGAAGCAATTTTACCACCTGCATTTCTGATAACTTTTGCATCACCATCGTGTATATCTAAAGCTTTTGGAAGTAGCTCAATTAAACGAGCGTCCATGCAAGAAACAACAACCATACGTTTTTTAGGTATTTTTGTCGCTTCACGAGGAGCGTATTCTTTATTTTCTACAAATTGTTCATTGAACGATAAAATCTCTTGTAATAACATATTTGTAACCTCCTTTAAATCTAGATGTATTTTTTTGTTACGTCCTCTATGTTATAAGTGAATATAACTGATAAATAATGTGATGTAAGAGGATAAACTAAGTATAGTGAATTGTATCGATAAGCAGAATAAGTTGGCGAAACACTTTCGGGCTTTCTACTTTCACGGTGAAAGGATTGGTTTATATCATTGATCAAACAGATTTTGAGATGCTGAAATTATTAGGAGAAAACTCAAGAATACAATGGAAAGAACTTGGTCAGAAAATACATATGACGGGGCAGGCTGTAGGAAATCGAATTCGGAGATTAGAGGATTTAGGGATTATTGAACAATATACAATTGCAATAAACCGAATCAAATTAGGACAAATAGTGACTGCATTTGTTACTTTGTTTGTAACAACAGTTAATCATCAAGAGTTTATGAATTTCTTTCAAGGAGAAGAAGGAATTTCTGAAGTGCATCGTATAAGTGGTGAGGGATGTTATTTATTAAAAACACATTTTGCTTCTAATGAAGAATTGGATAACTTTCTGGGGCGACTATTAAAGTACGGGAATTATCGTGTTAACCTATCGATAGGAAAGTTAAAATAAGATTTCTTTTTTTGAGGTTATAGTAACATTATTTGCTAATCCCTATTTGTATAGAGATAATAAAGTCGTTTGATTTTTATCCCACATTAACGGGCGAGTTAAAACGATTGGTCACTGGTATTACGCAAAAAATGCTTACTGAGCAATTGAAAGAGCTTGAAAAAGATGGGCTTGTGTCTAGAAAAGTATACAATCAAGTACCACCGAAAGTTGAGTATTCTCTTACGAAACAGGGACAATCATTAAAAGAAGTTTTAAAAGTACTTTGCGATTGGGGAAGCGACTATATTAAGCAAAGATATCCTAATGGTGAAGTGCTAGTGAAAGAGGACGATCATATTTGATTTAACACTCCTATAATTGTAAGTTTGTTATAATGAACAAGTACTTACACGAAAGGGAGTCTAAAGTGAAAATGAAATCATTTAATATTGATCATTATATAGCTAGTGTTTTGCAGTGGATATTAAATATAGCGTTAATCATATTATCAATTGTCTTATCTATCTTTTTAATTAATGAGACAATCACGTTTATTCAATACATATTTTCAGCGAAGAAATACACACCGTATAAATTAGTTGAAAGCATCATTGTCTACTTCTTATACTTCGAGTTTATCGCATTAATTATTAAGTATTTTAAATCGAATTATCATTTTCCATTACGGTATTTTATTTATATCGGGATTACGGCTTTAATTCGATTAATTATCGTGTCTCACGATGAACCGATGGAGACGTTGTTATATGCAGGATCTATTCTTGTTTTAGTCATTGCTTTATACATATCCAATATGAGGGATTTGAAGAAAGAGTAGTAGTGCAGACTTTTGTTTGCACTATTTTTACATCTTGACCTTCAAGTTACTTGAAAGTTTACAATGTAAGTAGGACGTTTGAAATCTAAAAAAAATGAGAAATTAAGTGAAGAGGTTATTTTACTTGGAGGTTATAGAAATGAGTAAGGAATTGAAATTACGTCCTTTAGAACGAGAAGATTTAAAGTTTGTACACGAACTTAATAATAACGCGCATATTATGTCGTATTGGTTTGAAGAACCGTATGAGGCATTTGTGGAGCTGCAGGATTTATACGATAAACATATACATGATCAAAGTGAGCGCCGATTTATCGTTGAGAAAGATAATGAGATGGTTGGATTGGTCGAATTAGTAGAAATCGATTATATTCACCGTAGAACTGAATTCCAAATTATTATTGACCCGAGTTACCAAGGTTACGGTTATGCAGCTGATGCAACGCGTTTAGCAATGGATTACGCTTTTTCCGTATTAAATATGCATAAAATATATTTAGTTGTCGATAAAGAGAATGAAAAAGCTGTACACGTTTATAAAAAGGTCGGATTTATAGTAGAAGGTGAGCTTCAAGATGAGTTCTTCGTTGATGGCAACTATCATAATGCGATAAGAATGTGTATGTTCCAAAAAGAATATTTTAGAGTGAAGAGGCTATAGATAATGATTGTCTATAGTCTTTTTTTGTTGTTCAAAACAACAACTATTTATTGTAAAACGATAAATAGTTGTTGACTTATAATGTGGTCGGGCTTATTATGAGGATAGCAAAAGGAATGCGGAAAAATTAATTGTGAAGTTAAAGGAGAATATATTATGAAAAATAAATTTTTATTAGCTATCGTACTAATATCGTTAGGAGTTACCTGTTTATTAATGCACGGTACAACTAGTAAAGTGGCGGATAATGGGCTTCTTGTAGAACCTTTCTTTTTCCTAGTACCAGTAAGCTACCTATTGTTCTTTAGTGGTATTGGTGTGTTGCTAGTTGGATTTATCACTTCAAAGTTGAAAAAACAGCAATAGATAAATGCTGTTAGTTCAGGAGGGGATTTTTGTGAAACAAAACGAATTGTCATTATGGTTAAAGTTAATTATCATTCTTTGCGGATGTTTTGGTTTATTGTTCTGCATATATATTGGGCCAGAAACGGGAAGAGCGGTATTGTTATCTTCAGAAAGTTTGAAGGGACTATATAAGCCATTCGTACTGTTCATTTGGATCACAGGAATTCCATTTTTCAGCGCTTTATTTTTAGGGTGGAAAATATGTTCAGAGATTGCTTCAGACAAATCCTTTACTGTGAAAAATGCGAATCGATTAAAGAGGATTAGTATTTTATCGATGACTGAAGGGATTTTATATATCGGAGCATTACTATATATTTTCACAGCTGGAAGTTATCATACGAGCATTTTAGTTATTCTATTACTTATTTTATTCTTCTCAGTCGTTATATCTATTTTTACTTCCTTACTTTCTCATTTAATTAGAAAAGCAAGTGAAATAAAAGATGATAACGACTTAACGATTTGAGGTGCTCTGTTATGACGATTGTAGTAAATCTCGATGTAATGTTAGCGAAAAGAAAAATGAGTGTGACAGAGTTATCCGAGAAATTAGGAATTACAATGGCGAATGTCTCGATATTAAAAAATGGAAAAGCAAAAGCAATTAAATTCTCAACTTTAGAGAAGATATGTGAAGCTTTAGAGTGTCAGCCAGGTGACATTTTAGAGTATAAAAAGGAGGAATTATGATGAAGAAAAAATATTTATTAGCTTCTAGTCCGATATTTTTAGGCGTGTTATGTATACTTATGTTTAATATAATTGGTTCCGAAGTGAAGCCAGATGGAACTTTAGTCGAACCATTTTTCTTAATTCCATTAGCTTATTTATTTGTTTTTACTGGAATTATTGTGATTTTATTCGTGGCTGTTTTCTCGATGTTTCGAAAAAAGCAAGCGCGATAAAACACTTACTATGAAATAGAGACATATGATATGGAAGAAAAATAAAAAGTGAGCTGAATAATGATGAACCATTATTTTCACCTTGGAAGACAAGTAGGGCCAGCTATTACATTGGCCGGGGCACAGATGACAGTTCAGGCAGTGCATCAGGCTATTCAAATGCAACAACAAGCACAGGTAGCGCAAATGATGCAGAGTCAGTATATGCCGTATGCACAGCTTCCTGTGCAAATTGTACATTATGATGTGTATCCAGCTGGTTTATTTTCAATTCCGTATGGCGGGACATACTTTTTATGAAAGAAAGCGACCGGTAAAAGAGTCGCTTTTTTATATGCCACCTAACTTCATCCCGAGGAATGCGAAGATGATACCAATCATATAAGTCGCGCTTAAATATAAAAATAGTATGCCAAATTTTTTGCGGTTGAAAAGCTGAACGGATTCTAATTTAAACGTTGAAAATGTAGTGAAGGCGCCCATAAACCCTGTGCCTAATAATAATTGCCAACTTGTAGTTATCCCTTTGCCAATTATATATCCGAGTAAAAATGCTCCCGTTATATTAATGAGGAATGTAGCAATCGGAAATGAAGTTTTATTTCTTTCTTTAAACCAATTACTAATTGCAAATCGTGTAATGGCACCGAAGAATCCTCCTGTTGCTACTAATAAAGCGTTAATCATGATATTTCACCTTCCTCAAGGTGTTTTTGTAGTAAAAAATCTCCAAGTTTATAGCCAAGCCCAGACATAATTAGACCACCTAGCATACTGCATGATACATATAAAAATGCGATACTAAAATGTGAATGATTGATTAACTGTACAGTTTCTACACTGAATGTTGAAAACGTCGTAAATGAACCGATAAATCCGGTTCCAATCCCGGTAATAACTTCGGAGGGTAAGATGTTTAACCGAGCGATATAGGTGGTTAGCAAAGCAAGTAAGAAACAACCAATTAAGTTAATCGTTAATGTAGCGAGTGGTAATACATGATGCAAAAGCGTATCGATAGTAAAACCTAAATAATAACGGGAAAGAGCTCCTAATATACCAGCTATGCCAACAATAATATATTTCAACTTCTTCACCTCTCTAATAGTGTACTCAAAAAAAATAGACTCCTACCAGTAGTCATACTGGTAGGAGTCATTAGCTAATTCGCATTTACGGCGAACTCCATCGCCTATAAGTTCTATTTATAGTGTACTAAATATTATTTTGGATTACCAATAAATATGTTAACAAAAAGTAGGATCGGTATATTCTTTGAAGTTGCAATTTCTCTGTTGTGGATTGTAATTGCTTTACAGTCTTGTCTTCTGAAATGTTATGATTGAATTTCAAGACAATTGCAGTGAGGGGTACAACGATTATTTGTTAGCTAAATATAATGATATGAAGTTTTCTTTATGGTAAAATATTTCTTGTGTCTTTAATTTATCTTCATTTAACTGAAAATACAGAAAATAAAATGTTATTTTACAAAAAAGGGGTCATGTGTTTTGAAGAAATTTTTAAAAATAGTATTAATATTTATTTTAATAGTAGCTGGTATTCTAGGTGGTTTTCTAGCGTATATGACACTTACAAAAGAGCAGCCAGCGAATGTTTTAGACGTAAAGGTTGAAAATAACAAAGAGCGTGTACTGCAGCAAGGAAATGAATTTAAAGTTACAACATTTAATATTGGATATGCTGGATTAGATAAGGATCAAGACTTCTTTATGGACGGTGGAAAAGGTTCTGGTTCGAGTAGTAAAGAACAGACTGAAATAAACTTAAAAAATATGCTTTCATTTTTACAAAATGAGAATAGCGATTTTACATTGTTACAAGAAGTTGATATAAAATCTCACCGATCATTTGATGTAAATGAGCATGAGTTTTTGAAAAAAGGATTATCTGATTATGCTTCGTCATTTGGGAAGAACTACGATACTAAGTGGGTTCCTGTCCCAGTCACAAAACCGCTGGGATATGCTGAGGGCGGATTAAGTACATTTTCTAAATATACAGTTCAAACAGCAACGCGGTTCCAACTACCCGGAATGGAACCTTGGCCGAAGCGTTTATTCGATTTAGATCGAGCGATTGTTGAACATAAAATCCCTGTTAATAATGGGAAGTATGTTAGGCTCGTAAATGTACATTTATCTGCTTATGATGAGGGCGGAAAAATTAGAAAGCAACAAGCAGAGTATTTAAAAGAATATATGAACAAGTGGTATCAAAATGGTGATTACGTCATATTAGGCGGAGATTGGAATCAGTTACTTTCTAATGTCCAATTAAGCGATCCTAAGTTTGTAAAGGAGCGTCCTGAATGGCTAGTAGAGTTACCAAAGGACTTTGCGGACGGAGGATTTCAATGGGCTGTAGATCCATCTGTTATGACGGTAAGGGATGATGTGAAGAAATATGTGGAAGATGAAAACTTTGTCACTATTATTGATGGATTTATGGTTTCACCGAATGTTGAAATTGTAAATGTACAAGGGACAGACTTAAAGTTTGAAAATAGTGATCATAACCCAGTTAGTGCGGTATTTAAATTGAAATAATTGATGCGCGGGGCTTCATAGAATATCACCTAAAAAGAGCACAATAATATGCCCTTTTTATACTTGGTAGGAATTTAATTGCTTTTCTCCGCGTTTTCTGCCAAGCTTAAGGAGAAAAATACTTCGAAGAAAGAAATATATAGGTGACGCATATGATTGAAGTTAAGACTTCGGAACTTAGTGATGGAGAATTTAATAGAGGTGTATTTGCAACTCGTGATATTAAAAAGGGTGAGTTGATACACTCAGCACCAGTTATCTCTTATCCGAATGAACAGCATGAACACATTGAGAAAACGTTACTTGCTGACTACGCATTTGAGTATGGGGTAAATCATACGGCATTCCTTTTAGGATACGGCATGTTATTTAATCATGCATATAATCCGAATGCAACGTATGATATTGTCTTTGAGAATCATACGTTTAACTTCTTTGCTTACAAAGATATAAAAGCGGGCGAAGAGATTCTAATCAATTATAATGGTGAAGTTGATGACGATGAGCTATTATGGTTTGATAAGGAAAAAGAAGAGAACGAAAAATAATTTAAAGAGTATAGAAAGGGCACATTCTGTGGGATGTGCTCTTTTTTTATTGTTGAAAATAAAGTAAAAATTACAAAAAAATACCACTTTTCTTTCGTATGGTATAGTAAGATATTGAAGGGTATTGCTTTGAAAAACCTATATATTTTACAAATTGTTGTCTATATGGTTACATGTCAAGTTTAGTAGCCTATTTGGGTTGCTTTATTATGCGATATATATTTTAATATGAGTGGAACCTCTTATAATTTAAGAGGTTTATAGGTGTGCTTTATGTACACTTTATCCACCACTTGGGCTTTTTATTTGTAGCGCATTGTTATGTGGGGATATTATGGGCCCGTGGATAGCGGGATAAAAAGATTATAGAAATAGAGGAATCGTAAAATGAATATGCACGAGGTTTATAAATATTTAAGTACAGTATTGCCTGAAGGTCATGTGAAGCAAGATGAAATGTTAAAGAATCATACGCATATTAAAGTTGGCGGAAAAGCAGATGTGTTCGTTGCGCCTACAAATTATGTTGAAATTCAAGAAGTTATCAAGTATGCGAATCAACACAATATTCCAGTTACGTTTTTAGGAAACGGTTCGAATGTCATTATTAAAGACGGTGGTCTTCGCGGGATTACAGTAAGTTTAATTCATATTACAGGTGTTACTGTAACGGGGACAACGATTGTTGCGGGGTGTGGTGCAGCGATTATTGATGTGTCACGAATTGCATTGGATCACAATTTAACAGGACTTGAGTTTGCTTGTGGTATTCCAGGTTCAGTTGGTGGAGCGTTATATATGAATGCTGGTGCATATGGCGGTGAAGTAGCTTATGTATTAACAGAAGCAGTTGTAATGACAGGTGATGGAGAGCTATGCACTTTAACGAAAGATGCATTTGAATTTGGATATCGTAAGAGTGTATTTGCGAACAATCATTACATTATTCTTGAAGCGAAGTTTGAACTTGAAGAAGGTGTGCGTGAAGAAATCAAAGAAAAAATGGATGATTTAACGTTTAAGCGTGAATCAAAACAACCGTTAGAGTATCCTTCATGTGGTAGTGTATTTAAGCGTCCACCAAATAATTTTGCGGGTAAGCTTATTCAAGAATCAGGACTGCAAGGTAAGCGAATTGGCGGAGTGGAAGTTTCTTTAAAACACGCTGGATTTATGGTGAATGTTGATAACGGAACTGCGCAAGATTACATTGATTTAATTCATTTCGTACAAAAGACAGTTGAAGAAAAATTCGGTGTGAAATTAGAGCGAGAAGTAAGGATTATTGGAGAAAATCTACAGTAACCTTTGAAGAAAAAAACGTATTAAAGTATGAATTATTTCGAAATAACATTTGGATATTGTTGACAATTTGTTTTCGATTCAATATAATGGCTAATAATTTAACAAATAAAATATACGTTGAAAGAGCCCAGTAGCAGTTTGTCACTGTTATCAAAGAGAGCTAGGGGTTGCTGGAACCTAGCACAAACAAACTTGTGAATTACACTCTGGAGTATCTTAGGTAATGCTAAGCGGAATAGCAATCGATATTATTGCTAAGAGTGGTATGAATAGCTATGCTATTTATGCAAACTGGGTGGTAACACGGTGAATAATCGTCCCTATGTCTATCGTAGACATAGGGACTTTTTGTTTTTAAAAAATAAAGGGGATGACAAAAGATGAATATTATTGATGAATTAGAATGGCGCGGTGCTGTGAATCAACAGACAGATGAAGAAGGTTTACGTAAGTTAGTAGAAGAGAAAAAGATTTCACTATACTGCGGAGTGGATCCGACTGGCGATAGTATGCATATCGGACATTTGATTCCTTTTATGATGATGAAGAGATTCCAATTAGCTGGCCATCATCCTGTTATTTTAATCGGCGGGGCAACAGGAACAATTGGTGATCCGAGTGGTCGTCAATCAGAGCGCCAATTGCAAACGTTAGAAGTAGTCCAGCATAATGTAGATGCGTTAACAGCGCAAATGAAAAAGCTATTTGATTTCGGCGGGAATAGCGAAGTGAAGATGGTAAATAACTATGACTGGACACATAAAATAAACATTATCGAGTTTTTACGTGATTACGGAAAAAACTTTAGCATAAATAGCATGTTAGCAAAAGATATTGTCGCAAGTCGTTTAGATACAGGAATTTCATTTACAGAGTTCACGTACCAAATTTTGCAAGCAATGGACTTCCATCATTTATACAAAGAAGAAGATGTTCAATTACAAATCGGTGGTAGTGATCAATGGGGAAATATTACGAGCGGTTTAGATTTAATTCGTAAATTAGAAGGTCATGAGGCGAAAGTATTCGGATTAACGATTCCGTTATTATTAAAATCAGATGGTACGAAGTTTGGTAAATCAGCAGGTGGTGCTATTTGGCTTGATCCGGAAAAGACGACAGCGTTTGAATTTTACCAGTTCTGGGTGAATACAGATGACCGTGATGTAATTAAATACTTGAAATACTTTACGTTCTTAACGAAAGAGAGAATTGATGAATTAGCAGCGAAGGTAGAAACAGAGCCTCATAAACGTGAAGCTCAAAAAGTATTAGCAGAAGAAATGACGAAATTCGTTCATGGAGAAGAGGCATTTTTGCAGGCTGTGAAAATTACAGCTGCGTTATTTAGCGGAGATATTAAATCGTTAACAGCTGATGAAATTGAACAAGGATTTAAAGAGATGCCGACATTTGAGTCTTCAAAAGAGACGAAAAACATTGTAGAGTGGTTAGTTGATTTAGGAATTGAACCTTCTAGACGTCAAGCGCGTGAAGATATTAATAATGGCGCTATATCTATGAATGGTGAAAAAGTAACGGATGTAGGCACTGATGTTACTGTAGAAAATTCATTTGATGGAAGATTTATTATTATTCGCAAAGGGAAGAAGAACTACAGCTTAGTGGAATTAGGAGAATAGTTCTTGTGAAAGAGTGGAAGTAGGGAAGATATCTACTTCTGCTCTTTTCATATACACAATTTCGACACAAAAAAGTCAGTATATTTTGATAATTAAAGAGGGTTATATTATTCTTTTGCCGAATAAATAAGTTAGAGAAAATTACGGATAAAAATAGCCCGAACCATGCAGGGCATGATTCGGGCTTATATTCAGATTAGTAAGCTAAGCTGAATAGACCTTTAATGTGTGATAAGTAACGAACGTTACTTGCTTCTTTCATTAATGATGCTGGTAAACCTTTAAGTGGAGTATTGCTTGCTCCGATTGTAGCAACAGCATCTTTACGTCCTAGACTAGCAAGTGTTCCAGAGTTGATAGGTGCGAACTCTTCGAATGCTTTGCCTTCTAGTGCTGCGTATAAGTTGTATCCAATTAACTCACCCATTTGCCAAGCGATTTGTGCAGTTGGTGGGTATGGACGACCGTCTGCAGCGAAGACAACAGCGCTATCTCCAGCAACGAATACGTCTTTGTGAGAAGTAGATTGTAGGTGCGCATCAACTGTTGCACGACCGCGGTTTACTTCAAGACCTGATTCACCAATTAATGGGTTACCTTGTACGCCGCCTGTCCAAACGAATGTGTTAGCAACGATTTTTTGACCGTCTTTTAAGTCGATTTCATTACCAGCAACGTTTGTTACAGGAAGACCTGTTAAGAATGTAACACCGCGTGCTTCTAAGCTAGCAGTTGCACGTTCGATTAAGTGGTCTGGTAATACTGGAAGGATTTTCGGACCTGCTTCAACAAGAAGAAGTTTAACTTCTTTTGGATTTACGCCGTGGCTTTTTGCAAGTTTAGGCATAATGTCAGCAAGCTCACCAACTAGCTCAACGCCAGTTAATCCGCCACCACCGATTACGATTGTAGCATCAGCTTCGTTTTTCGTTTTCGCGTATTCACGAATACGGTCTTCAACGTGTTTGTAGATTTTGTTTGCATCAGCAGCAGATTTTAATACCATGCTGTTTTCTTCTAGTCCTGGAATACCGAAGTAAGCAGTTTTACTTCCTAAAGCAACTACAAGTGCATCGTAAGATAGCGTAGTGCCACCAGCTAGTTTGATTTCTTTGCTATCAACTGAGAATGACTCAACTGTTGCAATTTTAAGATCGATGTCTTTACCTTTGAAAAGCTTTGTAAGTGGCATTGCAATTGCTTGCTCAGCAACGTTACCAGCTGCAAGGCGGTGTAGTTCAGTGATGATTTGGTGTGTTGGATATTGGTTGATCACTGTAACTTGTGCTTCTGATTTGCTGTAGTATTTACGTACGTTTAAAGCGGCAAGAAGACCGCCATAACCAGCGCCTAAGATGACAATTTGTTTTGACATAGTATGTTATCCCCCGTCTTTACTAATTGTTGTTATAAGTTAAATTATTTATTATTACGTTCTGCACTAACTTGAAGGTATGCGTTCACAAAGCGGAACATTTTTTGTGCTTGTGGGTCTTTTAGTAATTTTAATAGACCGAACAGGCCGATAACTTCGTTGCTTTCGTCAGCACGATCTTTCGCTTCGATAGCAGTTGCAGCCATGCTTTTCACTGTATCTTTTACAGGTTCTACAAGCTCTGTAATTGCACTAACAGTGTCGTTTTTTAATACTTCATCAGTAGCAACAGTTTGAGCGAAGTCATAAGACTTAGTTAAAATGTTAACAAGCTCAGTTAATTTTGGAAGCTGCTCTACTAGTGTTGTTAATGATTCTTGTACCTCAGGTTTTAACAACTGATCAAGTACATCAAGTTGTCCTTGGCTAGCAGAAATTTGTACAGTTTCTTGTTCTGGCTTTGTTTGAGTCATAGTTTCTGGCATCTCCAATTCTCCTTTACGATAGCAATACTTTTATTTTTGATAGGCAAGATAGTAAACGGTTATGAAACTTTATACAAAGTTTCACAAAACACAATAAAATGCCTTTAAATTTATGACAGCAAGTAGGCTGAAAACATAAATTTAAAACCATAACGTCTTACCTATTATTTATGAACTGTCCGATACATGGCTTGTCCGCATAATGGAAAGTTCCCTTATCGGAAAGTGTATATAATATATATCCTATATTATATACTATATACACGTATGTTAACATAAAAATGATTCCTAATTATTTGATATTGAGCCTGTAACCTAGTAATGGCAAGGAATGAAAGCGCATAAATTATTTTATCTATCTTAAAAATGTACCTATATATAAATGGAAAAAGGAAAAAACGGACAAATTTATGTTCATTTTTTCCTTTTTTTATTGTTCATCCTCTGTAAGTAGCATTGATGTGTTACCGCTTTTTTCAAGATGACATTCGCCCCAAGTACAAAGAGAATCGAGAATGGATTCTAAAGACCATCCGTAATCAGTAAGGGAATATTCTACTTTTGGTGGTACTTGATTGTACACCTTTCTTTGAATAACTCCATCTTCTTCTAATTCACGTAGTTGCTGTGTTAACATCTTTTGTGTAATACCAGGCATTAAACGTTTTAGTTCACTCGTTCTCCTTGTACCTTTCGTTAAGTGGCAAAGAATAACGACTTTCCATTTTCCGCCGATAACCTCTAAAGTTGCCTCCACAGGAATATTATATTTTTTCATATGAAAATCTCCTTTGATGAATGTAGATTTCAGTTCTTCAACAAAAGAAGCTAAATAAAGTGAAACTTAAATGTTACTTTTTAGTGCCTATAGCACTTTAAAGTACGTACTTTTTATTATGTTGAATATGTTTCATAATAGCATACGTAAGAGGGAAATGAGTAGTACGGTACTAAAAAGTGCCTATGTTACTTTTTGGTACCTATCGTACTTTAAAGTGCGTTCTTCAAAAAAAGAGTGAAGCCATTCATAATAGCATTTATGAGCAGTAAAGTTATTTTTGTAGAAGATAAAAAGGCCTTTTTATCACACTATTATGATTGGATTTCTCGTATTAAGGAGGAGTTCAATTGAATTCATATACAGTATCATCTTCGGCTGTTCAGACGAATCGAAGAAGTATGTTTGCTTTATTAGCGCTAGCAATTAGTGCGTTTGGAATTGGTACAACCGAGTTTATTAGCGTCGGTTTATTACCATCTATTTCGGAGGATTTACATGTTTCTGTTACAACAGCGGGCTTAACCGTTTCTTTATACGCGTTAGGAGTAGCATTCGGTGCTCCTGTTTTAACGTCGTTAACAGCTAGTATGTCGCGAAAGACGTTATTAATGTGGATTATGATTGTTTTCATTATTGGTAATGGAATTGCGTCGGTAGCAACGAGTTTTACTGTGTTACTTATCGCGAGGGTCGTTTCTGCATTTGCGCATGGCGTTTTTATGTCGATTGGATCCACAATTGCGGCTGCACTTGTACCAGAGAATAAACGTGCTAGTGCAATAGCATTTATGTTTACTGGTTTAACCGTTGCGACGATTACAGGTGTACCGATTGGAACGTTTATTGGTCAACAATTTGGCTGGAGAGCATCGTTTATGGTGATTGTGATCATCGGAATCGTTGCCTTAGTCGCAAACAGCATGCTAATTCCGTCTAACTTAAAAAGAGGTACATCTGTATCATTTCGCGATCAATTCAAACTCATCACGAATGGGAGATTATTACTTGTTTTCATCATTACTGCATTAGGGTATGGTGGAACGTTTGTAACGTTTACGTATTTATCACCGCTATTACAAGAAGTAACAGGATTTAAATCGAGTACCGTTACAATCATTTTGTTAGTGTACGGAGTTGCAATTGCGATTGGAAATATGATTGGCGGGAAGTTATCGAATCATAATCCAATTCGTGCATTATTTTATATGTTCTTTATTCAAGCAATTGTATTATTCGTACTAACATTTACGGCGCCATTTCAAGTAGCGGGGCTTATCACAATTATTTTTATGGGGCTATTCGCGTTTATGAATGTTCCAGGGCTACAAGTGTATGTCGTTATATTGGCTGAACGATTCGTACCGAGTGCCGTTGATATCGCATCAGCAATGAATATTGCAGCATTTAACGCAGGAATCGCTCTTGGGGCTTATTTAGGCGGTATTGTAACGAACTCGTTAGGATTAATTCATACAGCTTGGGTAGGCGGCATTATGGTAGTAGGTGCTGTTATTTTAACAGCGTGGAGTATGGCATTAGAAAAAAGAGATCAAGCAAAATAAAGGAGAGAAAAATATAATGAAAAATTTACAAAGTAAAACAACATTGCATAACGGTGTAGAAATGCCTTGGTTCGGTTTAGGTGTATTTAAAGTAGAAGATGGACCGGAACTTGTAGAGGCTGTAAAAGTAGCGATTAAAGAAGGGTACCGCAGTATTGATACGGCTGCGATTTATGGGAATGAAAAAGCAGTTGGAGAAGGAATTCGCGCTGGGATAAAAGAAGCAGGAATTTCTCGAGAAGATTTATTCATTACTTCAAAAGTATGGAACGCAGATCAAGGATATGAAACGACACTTGCTGCATATGAAGAGAGCTTAAAAAAATTAGAGCTAGATTATTTAGATTTATATCTCGTTCATTGGCCTGTTGAAGGGAAATATAAAGATTCGTGGAGAGCGTTAGAAACACTTTATAAAGAAGAACGCGTGCGTGCAATTGGCGTAAGTAACTTCCAAATCCATCATCTGAAGGATGTAATGGAAGGTGCGGAAATTAAGCCGATGATTAACCAAGTAGAGTATCACCCGCGTTTAACGCAGAAAGAACTACAAGCTTTCTGTAAAGAACAAAGTATCCAAATGGAAGCATGGTCACCACTTATGCAAGGTCAGTTATTAGATAATGAAACATTACAAGAAATTGCAGACAAACACGAAAAAACAACAGCTCAAATCATTTTACGTTGGGATCTTCAAAATGAAGTTGTAACGATTCCGAAATCAACGAAAGAACACCGCATTATTGCAAACGCAGATATTTTCAATTTTGAGCTAACAAAAGAAGATATGGAAAAGATTGATGCTTTAAATCAAAACCACCGCGTTGGTCCAGATCCTGATAACTTTGATTTCTAAACAAGTAGAGGGAAAGAGTGCAAACAGTTTGCACTCTTTTTTGTTTTATCTATGCATAAAAAAATGTTCTAACTAAATAATAAACAGTATTAAATTTGTTATTTTATAAGGGGTTGTAGACATGAATATAAAACGATCGTTCAAGCTAATGGCCGCTTTTTTGAGTGTTTTATTTGTATTTGCGAACTTATTATTTCCACTTCAAAAGGCATCCGCAGAAGTTATGGATCATACGAAGTATCAAATGGATTGGAGTTATAGTAAGTCAAAGAAGAAACCAATTCGAACAGAGCTTATTAAAACAGCAGATGGCAAAATTGCTTTTTGCTTAAATGTAGATTTGAAATCTCCAGGCGGTCAAGACTTACCTGAAATGGGCAAAGTAGATATTAACGTGTACCGCGTACTATTAAACGGATATCCACAGAAGAGCCCGCAAGAATTAGGTGTTTCTGATTGGAGAGATGCACATTACGCAACGCAACTTGCGGTGTGGAATGCGTTAAAACAAATCGATATTAACGATTTAGATTTCCGTAATAAAAATGTAGAGAAAGTAACGAAAGATATTGTCGCAAAAGCAAGCGCTAGTGAGGAACTACAAGAAATTACGATGAGTGTAGTACCGTCAGAAGAACAAGAAGCAGTATTGAAAGATGAGTTTTTTGAAACTGGTTTATATACAGTGCAAACAAACGCTAAAAGTGGAACGTATAAAGTACAAGCAACAGGTGCACCAGAAGGCGCGAAGTTCGTAAATGAAAAAGGCGAGGCAAAAACAGAATTTAATGTAGGAGAGAAATTCCGCATTTTAATTCCGAAACAAACGCCAGCGGGTGGATTTAGCTTTAAAGTATCAGGCAATTTAACGAAATTACAAGGAATTGCACATAAAGGTACACCGACTATTCAAAATGCGGTTGTATTACTTGAGCGTAGTGAAGAGAAAACAAGTCCAGAATTAGCTGTAAGTTGGAAAAAAGCAAATGGTCATGATAATAAACCAAATAAACCCTATACACCAAATGAACCACATAAACCGAATCAATATAACAGATGATGAAAAAAGCTCGTAAACACTATGTTTACGAGCTTTTTTTATTACTCAGCTTCAGAAACAACTGTGAAGCGTTCGTTTACGTGTTTTGGGTTCTCGATTTCATCAAGTGCTGCTACTGCAAAATCTTCGTAACTTACGTAGCTATCACCTTTTGCGTTAACAAGAAGGTTGTCCTTACCAGCTTTGTAAGAGCCAGTGCGTTTTCCTAATGCGAATAGTGCAGAAGGGCTGATGAATGTCCAAGTAATATCATTTGTTTGTTGTAAGATTTCTAAGTTTTTACCTTGGTTTTGAGCAGTTGCAAGGTATTCATTTGGGAAACCTGGTGTATCAAATACACGAGTCGTTTTTTCTTCGTCTACAAATAAGCTTCCTGCCCCGCCCACAACAAGTAATTTTGTATTAGGTGCACCTTTCATAGCTTCAATTAGTACGTTTCCTGCATCTACGTGAAGGTGTTCTTCGCCTGCTGGAGCACCGAATGCATTTACTACAACATCGAATGCTTGTAGGTCATTAGATGTAAGGCTAAATGCATCTTTTTCTAAAACTTTTACGTTGTCTTCTATAATTTTTGCAGCATTTCTTACAATTGCAGTTACTTCGTGACCGCGATCTAATGCTTCTTTTAAAATACGACTTCCAGCTTTTCCGCTTGCTCCGATAATTCCGATTTTCATAATGAATCCCTCCAAAGTGTTTTGTTAAAGTGTGTATGTGAAAATGAATGAATTTAGTGTAATTACGATTGTTACAACTTGATGTAATCATTATAGTTACAGGTTGGTGTTTTTGTCAATGGGATTATGTATTGTTTTATTATGTGCATTTTATAAATATAAAGTCATAAATAATAACAAATAACACCGTTATGTTACAAAACCTAACATATGGAAGTAATAACCTGTCGAAAAATGTTGATTTTTGAATATTTTTTAAATATAATTCAATTTATGAAGAAAAAGGGAGGGGACTGACAGTATGAATATTTTAGAACAATTCGTTTCATCAACGAATACGATTCTTTGGTCATATATTCTTATCGCAATGTTAATCGGTTTAGGGCTTTATTTTTCTATTAAATTGAAATTCGTACAAATTACTCATTTAGGGGAAATGGTTCGATTAATGGGTGATGGTTTAACTGGAAAGACACGTAAAAAGGGAAGTGTATCGTCATTCCAAGCATTTTGTATGAGTTCAGCAGCTCGTATTGGAATCGGGAACTTAGCTGGTGTAGCGCTAGCTATTTCTATGGGAGGACCAGGAGCTGTATTTTGGATGTGGGTTATTGCGATTATTGGGGCGTCTTCAAGTTTCGTAGAAAGTACGCTTGCGCAAATTTATAAAGTAAAAGATGGTAGTGGCTTCCGTGGTGGTCCTGCTTATTATATGGAAAAAGGTTTAAATAAACGTTGGATGGGAATTTGGTTCTCTATCCTTATTACAATTAGTTACGGTTTAATTTTTAACTCAGTACAAGCAAATACAGTGACATTAGCATTTGAAAATGCATTTGGTATTGAGCGTTATGTTGTTGGAATCGTATTAGCAGTATTAGTTGCGGTTATTATTTTTGGTGGTGTGAAAAGTATCGCGCGTATGTCTGAGCTGATCGTTCCGCCAATGGCACTTATTTATATTGCAGTAGCTATTTTCGTTGTTATTAAAAACTATTATTTAATACCGGATATGTTTACAGAAATCTTTAAAGGTGCATTCGGTTTAGATTCAGCTGTAGGTGGCGGTATCGGTGCTGCAATGAAGTTTGGTATTCAGCGCGGATTGTTTGCGAACGAAGCAGGTATGGGTAGTGCGCCAAATGCGGCTGCAACAGCGGATGTAACACATCCAGCTAAACAAGGATTTATTCAAACAATTGGAGTATTAGTAGATACATTCTTAGTATGTACATCAACAGCGTTTATCGTACTATGTTCTGGTGCATATAAGGCAACAAATTTAGAAGGTATTGAATTAACGCAAGTGGCGTTAAGTTCACAAATCGGTTCGTGGGCAAGCGGCTTCTTAGCGATTATCATTTTCTTATTTGCTTTCAGTTCATTACTAGGAAACTATTATTATGGTGAAACGAATATTGAATTTATTAAACAAAGTAAAACTTGGTTAACGATTTACCGTATTGCGGTAGTGGGAATGGTATTATTCGGTTCTGTTGCGACGCTTCAAGTCGTATGGAATATGGCAGATTTATTTATGGGTCTAATGGTAATCACAAACTTAATTGCGATTACACTTCTTGGAAGATTTGCGTATGCAGCATTAGCGGACTATGTGAAACAAAAGAAACAAGGAAAAGATCCAGTCTTCAGTGCAGATTCTATCCCTGGTTTAACGAACACAGTGTGCTGGGACAAGCCAGCAGTAGCAGATAAAGAAAAAGCTGTATAATACAAAAGGAACGAGCATCAGAGAAATTTGATGCTCGTTTTTTTTATGGTGATAAAATAAGGAGAGAGGTAAAAGACGAACATTAATGAGCATTTTATAATAAAATGTAATTTTTTAAAAGAAAAATGCAGATGTGAGTTGTAATTTGTGTTAGAATGGTTAATGGCTTTAGAATAAGAGATTAGACGACTTTTTATAATCATTTCTATGGTTTTAGGGGTAAATGGAAAGTTCGGTTTATTTCGTATTTCTAATGGTCAGACGTTCAACATTAAAGAAGAGTTAAATGGAGGATTTTATTAATGAAGTTTGTTATGTTTCTTGTAGGATTACTTGTTGTATTCGTACTCGGTTTTCTTATAAGTTCTGATCGTAAGAAGATTAAGTATAAACCAATCGCGATTATGCTTGTTATTCAGCTAGCGTTAACGTATTTCTTATTAAATACGCCAATTGGTTATATTTTAGTAAAAGGAATTTCAGATGGATTTGGAGCACTTCTTGGATATGCGGAATCTGGAATCGTTTTCGTATTTGGTGGTCTTGTTAATAAAGGAGAGGTTTCATTCTTCTTAACAGCTTTATTACCAATCGTATTCTTTGCCGTTTTAATTGGAATTCTGCAACACTTTAAAATTTTACCGATATTTATTCGTGCTATTGGTACTATGCTAAGTAAAGTAAATGGTTTAGGAAAATTAGAATCATATAATGCAGTAGCGGCTGCAATTGTTGGGCAAGCAGAAGTATTTATTACAGTAAAAGATCAATTAAGTAAAATCCCCAAACATCGTTTATATACACTATGTGCGTCTTCCATGTCGACAGTATCGATGTCGATCGTTGGTTCTTATATGAAAATGATTGAGCCAAAATATGTAGTAACAGCACTTGTATTAAATTTATTTAGTGGTTTCATTATTATTCATATTATTAATCCGTACGATATTACGGAAGAAGAAGATACACTAAAGTTAGAAAATAAGAAAAAGCAGTCATTCTTTGAAATGCTAAGCGAATATATTATGCTTGGTTTCACGATCGCGATTACGGTAGCAGCAATGTTACTTGGTTTCGTAGCATTAATTACAGCAATCAATAGCTTGTTTGATTCAGTGTTCGGTATTACATTCCAAGCTATTCTAGGATATATTTTCTCTCCATTAGCATTCGTAATGGGAATCCCGCAATCAGAAATGGTAACGGCGGGACAAATTATGGCAACGAAATTAGTATCGAACGAATTTGTTGCGATGCTTGATCTAGGAAAAGTAGCTAGTGATTTATCAGCTCGTACAGTCGGTATTCTTTCTGTATTCCTTGTATCATTTGCAAACTTCTCATCTATCGGAATTATTGCAGGTGCAACGAAAGGGATTGATGAAAACCAATCAAACGTTGTTTCATCATTCGGATTACGACTTGTATACGGTGCGACATTAGTAAGTCTTCTATCGGCGATTATCGTTGGTGTTATGTTATAAAGTGAAACTTTAATCAGTGGGGGGCTTTATCCCCCGCTGATTATTAGTTGAACCAATCGGGCTTTTACGGGCAGTTAATCACCCACCTAACTTCTTTGTTTTCGCTGAATTTTGAGGTGGGGGTCTTACTGCCCGTTAAAGCGGGGTAAAAAGGATGGCCCTAGCTCATAGCTAGGGCTATTTTTTATAGTAAATTTACATAAAAAAACCAATCAGTTAGGAATATATTAACATATAAAAATCTTTTAAAATTTATATTGCATTTCGATTAGATAACGCTTACAATTTGATTTGTAGGTGGTATCCATTTCAGACGTTAAATACTACGGTAGAGAAGAAGAGACTACCTGTTATAAATTGCAATTTATGTAAACGCTTACTGATTTTAGAAGACAGTTCAAAATATTTTAAGGGTTCATATTTTTTTAACATTAATGGTCAGACGTCATTCGTTATACGACTGATAACTCATGGAAGTGGAGGATTCACATATGAAGTTAGTAATGTTTCTAGTCGGTTTACTTGTAGTATTTGTACTAGGGTTTCTTATAAGTTCAGATCGTAAGAAAATTAAATATAAACCAATTGCAGTTATGCTTGTAATTCAATTGGTACTTGCGTATTTCTTACTAAATACAAAGGTCGGATTTGTATTAGTAAAAGGGATTGCAGATGGATTTGGCGCTATTTTAAAATTTGCGGAAGCTGGGGTTAATTTCGTATTTGGTGGTCTAGCAAATGATGGACAAGCACCATTCTTCTTAACAGTATTATTACCAATTATTTTCTTAGCAGTACTAATTGGGATCTTACAACATATAAAAGTTTTACCGATTATCATTCGTGCAGTCGGTTTCGTATTAAGTAAAATTAACGGTTTAGGAAAACTTGAATCATATAACGCAGTAGCAGCGGCAATTGTCGGCCAAGGTGAAGTATTTATTACAGTAAAAGATCAATTAAGCAAATTACCAAAAAATCGTTTATATACACTTTGTGCATCTTCAATGTCAACAGTATCGATGTCAATCGTTGGTTCTTATATGAAGATGATTGATCCAAAATATGTAGTAACAGCACTTGTACTAAACTTATTTAGTGGATTCATTATCATTCATATTATTAATCCATATGATGTGAGCGAAGAAGATGACATTTTAGAATTACAAGAAGATAAGAAACAAACATTCTTTGAAATGTTAGGCGAATATATTATGCTAGGTTTCTCTATCGCTGTAACAGTAGCGGCGATGTTAATCGGTTTCGTAGCATTAATTACAGCAATTAACGGTGTGTTCGATTCAATTTTCGGAATCACATTCCAAAGCATTTTAGGATATATCTTCTCGCCATTAGCATTCGTAATGGGCATTCCAACATCAGAAATGCTAACAGCAGGACAAATTATGGCAACGAAATTAGTAACGAACGAATTTGTTGCGATGCTTGATCTAGGAAAAGTAGCTGGTGAGTTATCAGCTCGTACAGTAGGTATTTTATCAATCTTCCTTGTATCATTTGCGAACTTCTCATCTATCGGAATTATCGCAGGTGCAACGAAGAGTATCGATGGAAAACAATCAAACGTTGTATCTTCATTTGGATTAAAACTTGTATACGGTGCAACGTTAGTAAGTATATTATCAGCGGTTATCGTTGGGGTTATGCTTTAATAAATAACAAAGAAGTCGTTTATCTCTCACTTCGGGAGGATAAACGACTTTTTGTTTAACTTACTTTATCCAAGTCTTTTTTAAACCGTGGTCTCTCTAAATAAGTTCCCAGTCTCCACACATATTCCACAGGCCCCATTCGGTATTTCTGTAGCCAATAGGTACTAACGAATAATTGAATCGTATAAATTCCAATGGTTAAAAGAATACCGAAGAAATAGCCAATTTTACCGTATAAGCCAAATCCATATGCGTAAAAAATAGTTGTTGTGATAATAGATTGCGCTAAGTAATTACTAACCGACATTTTTCCCATGTTCGCCATGTATGTTAGTAAATGCGCTACCTTTTTGTAATGGAATAATAAAATAATCGTGCTTCCGTAAAAGAAGGTCATGGTTACTGGTGTAAGACTATCTTGTAACATAATTAAAATCGGATGTTTCACGAATATAGCTAAGATTTTAATTGTAAAAGAGAAAATCCCAGTGATAAGCCAGATTTTTTTGACAGCAGGTATATGTTGATCGACCTCAAATAGCCAGCCCTTTTTCCCCACATACATTCCGAGTAAGAAAAGTGGAGACATAAAAATTATTGCGAAAACTGATATGAAAACTAATCCGAATACACCGTTAATCCCCATATAATCAAAAGGATTTTCGGTCAATCTAAAGTTGACATGATCCATATAGCTTCCAGTCTCATGGACCTTATGTTCCTTTTCAGTATAAGGTGCGAAATCATCATAGGGGTTCGATGTTGATTCCGATTGGTAAGATGCGAGCATAATGAGTGCTAGTAAAATAGATGCCCAAATGAGCAATGTTTTCGGTTTTCGATTGATGAACATCATTAAGAAAATCCCGATAACCCCGTAGGCAAATAAAATATCTCCCTCCCAAACAAAGGTGCCGTGAATGTAGCCTAGCAGTAAAAGAATGATAATACGTCTTATGTATGTGGGGAAGAATTTCTTTCCTTTCACAATAATACTTTTTTGTAGCAAAATAATACTAAGACCAAATAAAAAAGAGAATAGGGACATGAAATTGTGGGTGCCGAAAAATTGAATAAACCAATTAGCACCTTCATCAAGTTTTCCAAATATATAAGTTGGTTTTTCACTGGCGAAGAATCCAAATTGAATTAAGGTCATATTGACAAGTAAAATACCAAACAAAGCGAAACCACGGATTGCATCAACAGCTTCTACACGCTGATTCATTTTTTCTCTCCTCGTATATTATTTTATCCCGCATTAACGAGCAGTAAGGCTCCCACCTCAAAATTCGGCTGGAGCAAAGAAGTTAGGTGGGAGATCAACTGCCCGTAAACGCCCGATTGGTGAGGGCTAATAATCAGTGGGGGATGAACAAAACCCCACTGATTAAAGTTTCACTTTATATTGAAAATAATACCATTTTCTTACTGGTACTATGTCAAATACAAGGAAATTTAAGGTGATTTTAAGCTAGAGGGAAAATAAAAAAATCACCTTAATACATTCATTAAGGTGATTAAAATATTATTCAGCCGGAGGCGTAAATGTACGTTTTTCTAATTCAGCATCTAGCATAAACAGTGCGTTTGAATCGCTTGTAATACGTTTTAATTTTTGAATGATGCTATCAAATGAAGCTTCTTCTTCTACTTGCTCGTCAACGAACCATTTTAAGAAAGTAATTGTTGCGTGTTCACGCTCATCCCACGCAATATCAGATAAGTTGTAAATACGTTTCGTTACTTCACGCTCGTGCTCAAGTGCGACTTCGAAAGCATTCAATACAGACTCATATTCATTATTAGGATGATCAAATCCAGTAATAATAGCGCGCTCGCCGCGGTCATTAATGTAGTTGTAAAGCTTCATTGCGTGGAAACGCTCTTCTTCAGCTTGTACAAGGAAAAAGTTAGCGAATCCATCATAGCTTTCCGCTGTACAGTAAGCAGCCATTGCCATATAAGCGTGGGCAGAGTAAAATTCAAAATTCATTTGTTCATTTAGTGCGTCGTGCAATTTTTTAGATAACATAAAATCCCCCTTATTATTTTGACAAGAACATTATATCACAATTGATAATATTCTCATTTAGATGCTTCGAACCTTTTTGAAAGCTTTGTGACGTGTGTTTCCATAATGTCTTGTAAATCCAAATCATATTTTTGTGAAAGAATAATAAGATTAGATAGGACATCACCAAGTTCTTCTTTTAGTTCTTGTTTTAGCTCATCTTGTGTTTTCGTTTGTTCATCAGGGCGATCACGACCGATTTCAATTGCGCGAACAACGCGTGAAACTTCCCCAACTTCCTCAGTTAAGAAATTTAAGCGAATAAAGGAATTATACTGTGACCAGCTTCGTTTTTCATAAAATTCCTCAACCCATCTTTGAAATGCGACGATATCCATTTCTTTCTCATCCCTTCAATATGTTGTACAATACCCATTGTATCATAACAATATATAGTTTCGAGGTGTAGGGATGAGAAAGATTTGTGTGTTTGCAGGTTCAAATTTAGGGGAGAGACCAGAATTTAAAGAGCAGGCAATAGAGTTAGGGAAAATATTTGTTGAGAACGATTATGAGCTTGTATACGGCGGTTCATGCGTTGGATTAATGGGAGAAGTGGCAAATGAAGTTCTTCGCCTAGGTGGACGTGTAACAGGTGTTATGCCGCGTGGTTTATTCCGTGGTGAAATTGTTCATTCAGGACTAACAGAATTAATTGAAGTAGAAACGATGCATGAGCGTAAGGCGAAAATGGCAAAGCTTGCGGATGCTTTCATTGCATTACCAGGCGGATATGGAACGTTTGAGGAATTATTTGAAGTTGTATGTTGGTCACAAATTGGTATACATGATAAGCCAGTTGGTTTATTGAACATTAAAGACTTTTACGGACCAATTCTGCAAATGGTTGAACGCGCAGCTGAAGAAGGCTTTATGAACCCATCGAATAAAGAGTTAATCGTTTCAGCTGAGACGGCTGACGAATTAATTCATAAAATCCAAAATTACGAGCGTCCTGTTTTGGGGACTAAGTGGAAGCAATTATCATAGTACAATTTTATAGAGAATTTCGGAAACACATGTCATTTTATCTTGAAAAGACATGTGTTTTTAATTTGGTTAAATCTATTGATAGTGAGATGTGAAATCGTTGGAAGAGGGGAAGTAGATGGAGGTATGTTTTGCTGACTTAAAAAAAGAACATCTGAATAAAAGGTGAATAAGGAATTATTGAGTGACATAGAATTGTTCCGTTAAAGGGTCAGATTGTGGAAGATAGCGAATGTTTTTTATGAAGGTAATAGAGGTTTTTTTAATCGAAATCAGAATAAATTTTATAGATGTAATCCTTTGGGAATTTTTAATCAGTTATGTATCATAATCTAATCATTAAAATGAAAATTGGAGGAGAAATAATCATGGGGCATTCTGTATTAAAAATGTATGACTACCACTTATGGGCAAATGAAGTTATTTTAAATCGCTTAAAAGAACTACCGCAAGACATTTTCCATAAGGAAGTTAAGAGTGGTTTTTCTTCGGTGGCAAAAGTAATGTCTCACATATACCTCACAGATTTAGCCTGGCTTGAGATTATTTCTGGTAAAAGCATGAGTGATGCAATGGTACACACAGACCAATTGAAAGAACAACTGGAAACAAAAAATATTGAGGAAATGGAAACTAGTTTTTATGAATTATCTAAACGATATAAAGAACTTTTAAGTAGTCAACAAGATTATGAAAAAGTGTTTGAGGTTGATAATCCATATGCGGGACTCCTGGATACGACGATTTCTGAAACAATACTACACGTCGTCACCCACGGAGCATATCACCGTGGGAATATAGCCACAATGTTGCGGCAAATGGGGCATACCTCTGTTATGCAAGATTTTGGACTATTTCTATATTCAAAATGAATTCTTTTTATTTACCATAGAATATGGGTTTTTATGATGTTTTTTGGGACTGCTTTTATTAGTGGTTTAAGCTTAATTATGTAATATAGAATAAAGGCATTCCATATTATTTCGGAATGCCTTTATTGTTATTTTTATTTTGTTTTTTATACAGGTACCAGCCACCCCAGCCGCCACCAATTGCTACAACAACGAGGAAAGCATAGTCTTTAACCTCGACACGTATATTGAAAATATTAGCTATGAGTAAGAGAATCCCAACTGTTATTAACGCGAAAAATGCTCTAATTAAGTAGTCTTTCAACTGAACCACTCCCGTCATTTAAGTAGTAAATGATGAACTTGGACAAGCTTTTTGGATCTAATTACTAAAGGGTGTTTCCTATATTTTAACATAAAAGAGATTGTAATATATTGATAAAAGTAGTGGAGGGGAGTGCTATTATTGTCGTGATTTGTCGGTAAGTCGATATCATTAGAAAATCGCTGATATAATTTCTGCGCGATTATCCCATAGAAAAAAGCGACTCTGAACGAGTCGCTTGTGCTTTTAGTTGTATCCAGCTCCAGCGGCTAGAATGTTCGGTGGCTTCGCTTTTTCCTGCGAGGCAAAGAGCGCCTCTACGTCAAAAGCTCCATCCTCCTCACATTCTGAACGAGCCGCTTCCGCTTTTAATTGTATCCAGCTCCAGCGGCTAGAACAGTCGGTTGTTTCACTCCTTCATTCGAGGCAAAAAGCGCCTCGGAATCAGGAGTTCCAACACCCTCCTGTTCTGAACGAGCCGCTTCCGCTTTTAATATATTATTGATTCAAGAATGCACGTAGCATCCAAGCGTGTTTTTCTAGTTCTGTGTAGATGCCTAGTAGTAGGTCAGATGTCATTTCGTCGTCAGAGTTTTGAGCGATTTCCATGCCTTTTTTCAGTTCAGTTAGCATCATTTCGTAGTCTTTCATGATTGCTTCGACCATCCCTTCTGCAGTTTCTCCGTAAGCTGCTTCTTGAATAGAAGATAGTTCTAAGTATTCTTTCATTGTTGCTACTGGTTTGCCGCCAATTGCTAAAATGCGTTCTGCAATTTCATCGATGTGAGTAGCTGATTCTGTGTAAAGCTCTTCAAATTTTTCATGTAGTGTGAAGAATTGAGGTCCTTTTACGTACCAATGGAAGTTGTGTAGTTTTGTAAATAAAACGCTCCAGTTTGCTACTTGTTTGTTTAATGCTTCGATTACTTGTTTGTTCATTATGATCAATCTCCTCTTGAGTTATTATGTTATACGAATTACTAATTTATAATTATTATAATCTAGTAATTTGTATAAATCAACCCTTTTGCTGGAATTAATTTGAACAAATTATGAACTGTTGTAAATAAAACCCCCCTATTACTGTGAAGTAATAGGGGGGTTTTTATTTGATATATAGCTCCAGCGGCTAGAATCTTCGGTCATTTCGCTCTCTCGCTCGAAGCAAAAAGCGCTTCAAGGTCGGGAGCTCCAATGCCCTGCGATTCTGAACGAGCCGCCTCCGCTTTTATTTGTTATACAGCCTGTTTCTTTTCTTCTACATCCTGTCCATCCCAACACTCTGTATTCTTTAAGCCAGGGATAGAACTTGCATAGAAAACAGGATCCTTGCCTTGTTTCTTTTGCTTAATATAGTCTACTAAAGCTGCGTAGGCAAATTTGCTAAGGAATGAGATGGCAATTAAGTTTGTAAATACCATTAGTCCCATAAAGAAATCAGCTAAACTCCAAACCGTTTGAAGGGCAGCGATAGATCCGAAGAACACCATTCCGACAACTGCAACACGATAAATCAGTAACCATGTTTTGCTTTCTTTAATGAATGCGATATTTGTTTCACCATAATAGTAGTTTCCTAGTAAAGAACTGAAAGCGAATAGGAAAATAATAATCGCTAAGAAAGTGCTTGCCCACGGTCCAATTTGTGAACTTAATGCTTGTTGTGTTAATTCAATACCTTCTAAATTTGATCCTTTGTAAAGTCCAGAACATAATACGATAAACGCCGTTGATGTACATACTAAGAATGTATCTACGAAAACACCTAATGCTTGAACAAGCCCTTGTTTTACAGGGTGAGATACATCTGATGTTGCAGCTGCGTTAGGAGAGCTACCCATACCTGCTTCTGTCGCGAATAAACCGCGCTGAATTCCGAACTTGATTGCTGCTCCAATACCACCAGCGATGGCTTGGTCTAAACCGAATGCACCGTTAAATATTTCTAGAAAAATGCTTGGTAACATATTGAAATTTTTAATAACGACAAAAATAGCCACACCAATATAAACGATTGCCATTGGAGGAACAATCATTTCTGTAATACGTGAAATGCTTTTAATACCACCAAAAATAATAACAGCAACTAATAAAGCTAATACAGCTCCTACGATAGTTCGTTCTAGTCCAAAAGCATTTTCAAACGCTATTGTTACTGTATTTGCTTGTACTGAATTGAAGATTAATCCGTATGCAACTGTAATGAGAAGTGAAAACCAGATGCCCATCCAGCGTTTGTTTAATCCTTTTTCCATGTAATATGCTGGGCCACCACGGAACCTGCTTCCATCTTTTACTTTATAAATTTGCGCGAGTGTACATTCTACAAAACTAGTAGCTGCACCGAGAATAGCGATAAACCACATCCAAAATATTGCACCAGGTCCACCCATAGAAATTGCGAGTGCTACACCAGCTAAGTTCCCGATACCAATACGAGCTGCTGCACTTAAACAGAAAGCTTGGAACGGGGAGATGCTATCTTTTTTCTTTGTTTTTCGGTTTAATCCAGTCCCTATTAAACGTATCATTTCGCCTAGATGACTAATCTGTACAAATTTCAATTTAAAAGAGAAATAAAGACCGAAGCCGATTAACATTGCAATAAGAATATATGACCATAAAATATTATTCGTTACCTCAAGGAATCTGCTAAAGATATCAACCATATAATACACTTCCTTTTTTTCGTAATAAGAAAATTATATGCAAAAAATATACCAGAATCAATTTTTCTAAAAAATGATGTTACTTAAATGCTTTTTATGTTATGATTATGTTACATCGTAATATTTTTAGAATTATTTACATTTTAAAAAACTAAATTTAAAGCGAGAAAGAGGGGATAATTTGAAAGAAGAAACTTTATTGAAAGTAAGCCTCGAGAGTTTGAAAAAGAAAAGTAACGTATTTCTTATCATTACATCTTTAAGTATCTTTTTAGGAGCCACTTATTATTACAATAAAAGATTTCCAAATCATAGATATCCCGAATGGTTAGAATTTCTAAAATTCGTTGGTTGAAGAAAAGACAGAAAAACAGAAAATTTTTAAAAAACTATTTATTGTTGAGGAGGAACTAGTATGAATATAAGAGAAAGCGAACTTCCGGGTATTGGTTATAAGTTTCAGATCGTTACGAAAGGTAACGAAAAAATGGTGATTGTTATTCATGATGATGGACGTAGAGAAATGTATCATTTCGATTCAGACCATGAAGAAAGTCTATCAAGTATTTCACTACGTGACTCAGAGGCAAGACAAATTGCAGCAATATTAGGTGGAATGGTATATAAGCCTAGGGCGTTAGAAAATGTTGAAATGGTCTTTGAAGGTTTAGCGATTGAGTGGTTCAAAGTGGAGAATGCAGCTTCAGCAATTGGAAAAACAATTGGTGATCTTGAAATAAGAAAAACATATAGCGTAACGATAATTGCAGTTATGAAAAAGAACATGAAAAAGCTATTTAATCCAGGACCAGACACGGTGATTGAAGAAGGAGATATGCTTGTAGTCTCAGGTGAGAGAGAAGAAATTAAAAAAATTATTAATGAATTACTTTCGAATAGGGGGACTGACTAGATGGATACTTTAATTTTTGAAGTTGGTACAGCTTTAGTTTTAGTAGCAATTGCGGCGGTAATTGCTGGAAAGTTTAAATTCTCAGTAATTCCTTTTCTAATCGTTCTTGGTATGTTAGTAGGACCGCATGCGCCGACAATAGGTGTTATCGATCTCAAATTTATTGAAAGTGCAAGTGTAATTTCCTTTCTTGGAAGGATTGGAGTTCTGTTCCTTCTGTTCTATCTAGGGCTAGAGTTTTCGATGAAAAAACTAATTAAATCTGGACGTTCGATTGCTATTGGCGGAACAATCTATATTTTAATTAACTTTTCACTTGGATTATTATACGGATTTATAATGGGATTCCCGTTACTAGAAATCTTAATTATTGCGGGTATTATTACGATTTCTTCTAGTGCTATCGTTGCAAAAGTGTTAGTTGATTTAAGAAGAACTGGTAATAATGAAACCGAATTAATTTTAGGAATTATTATGTTTGAAGATATATTCCTTGCTGTATATTTATCAGTAGTTTCTGGCTTAGTCCTCGGGGATCACGCTTCGTTCTTAGGTGCTCTCACTTCAATTGGAATTGCTTTAGGATATATGCTTCTATTCTTCGTAGTAGCTAGAAAGGCTACGCCGTTATTAAATAGATTGCTCAATATTAGTTCTGATGAAATCTTTATTATTGTAGTATTTGCTTCGTTGTTCTTTATCGCTGGTTTTTCAGAAACAATTCACGTTGCAGAAGCAATCGGGGCACTTCTTTTAGGGTTAGTTTTCTCTGAGACAGAGCATAGTGATCGAATTGAACATCTTGTTGTTCCATTTAGAGACTTTTTCGGAGCTATCTTCTTCTTCAGTTTCGGATTAAGTATCGATCCGTTCTCATTGGGCGGAGCAATATGGTTAACGTTAGGTGCTGTACTTCTGACGATAATCGGAAACTTTGTAGCAGGGATGATTGCAGGAAGACAAGCTGGATTATCCCATAAAGCTTCAACAAATATTGGATTAACAATCGTTTCAAGGGGAGAGTTCTCCATCATTATGGCCAATATCGGTATCGCCGGTGGTTTAATGTCAGTATTGAAACCATTCTCAGCGCTATACGTGCTTATACTATCCATTTTAGGACCTCTTCTTACGAAAGAGTCGAAGAATGTATATAAATTTTTAAATAAAATCTTTAAGTGGGATACGAAGGCAAACTAAATTTTAAAAAATAAAAGTACAAGATATTTACCGCTTGTACTTTTATTTTTTGCAATGAAAACAGTAAAGAGAGGTAAATGATGTTAGGAGAGTTGATTCATTCAGTTTTAGTTTTTCTAGAAGGACTTGGTTATTGGGGAATTATGCTTGGATTGATGTTAGAGGTTATTCCAAGTGAAATCGTATTGTCTTATGCAGGCTATTTAGTATCAACAGGAAGCATTACATTTTGGGGTGCTGTTGCGTTCGGTACGATTGGCGGTGTAATCGCACAGCTATTTATTTATTGGATCGGTCGATACGGAGGAAGACCTGTTCTTGAGCGATATGGAAAATATATTTTGATTCAGAAGAAACATATTGATTATGCGGAAGCGTGGTTTAATCGTTATGGAACTGGTGTTATCTTTACCGCACGTTTTATTCCCGTTGTGCGTCATGCTATTTCGATACCAGCAGGTATTGCGAAAATGTCACATGCTAAGTTTATTACGCTAACTACATTAGCTGTTATTCCATGGTCAATTGTATTTGTCTATTTAGGCTTTAAATTAGGATCAGAGTGGGAAAGTATTAATAAAGTAGCTGGGCCATATGTGAAATATTTTGCGCTTGCTGCTATTGTTTGTGCAATTGGTTATTTTATATTTAAAAAAATGATGAAAAAAAAGTGATTACGGAAAAAGAATCTATGCTGACATAGATTCTTTTTTATTGTCATTTTTTAAAGGGTGAAAGAGTATGTTTAATATTTACCATATTGTGGCATACATATAGGAAAAGGGAGTTTGGAAAGGGGATTATTGAGAAATGGAACTCCAGTTTCAAAATGTATATCAACAAGTTGAGAATTGGTATGTGTTGGATTCGGAGCTTCCTTGGGATGTCAAAAAGTTAAGAAATGATTTGTTTTCTCTTATTGAAGTAAGTGCAACGCCAGTTATTTTTTGTGATACGTGTGATGCGAATCATGTACTTTTATCATTAGGAGAAGAAGAAGAGGAGTTTTTATTCCCGGTAGGTGGTTTTTATCATAAAGAAAAACAATTAATTTTCGTTTGTATGTGGGAAGAGTATGAGCAAGTGCTCAAAACGCTATTGCATGAATTCAGGCATGCGATGCAGCATAAGGACGATGTACTATATGTTGGACATGAACGATACGAAGAAAGATGGATCGAGAAAGATGCGAGGCATTTCGCGGAGAGGAAGCTAGATGAATACAAAAATAGAAATTTAATCTGAAGCATAGTGGAGAAAAATCACTGTGCTTTTATTTGTTGCTAATTAAAAATAAGTCGTTGACCTTTATTAAGTTTAGTTCTAAACTAATAGTATCAAATGAGCGAGGTGATGGAATGAAAGCAGAGGAAAGACTTGGATTACTATTATGGTTTCGTTTATCACGCTTTTATAATAGAAGTATTCGTGAGACAAATCAGCATTTGAAAAAGTGGAATGTATCTGCCGCTCAGTTTGATGTATTAGTTCAAATTGGAGGACACGATCGTTTAACACAGCAAGAACTTGGAAATAAGTTGTTTGTTACGAAAGGAAATGTTACTCAGCTTTTAAATAAGATGGAGCAACTAGATTGGATTCAGCGTGAACAAGAAGGTACGACGAAATATATTTCATTAACAGAAAAGGGAAAGGTTCTATATGAAGAAATAGTCCCGCCGCAAGAAACATTCCAAAAAGAGCAATTTGATAAGTTAAATAGAGAAGAACAAAAACAATTATTAGAATTACTGAAGAAGTTGCAGTGATAAACTTAAAAATAATTATCTCGATTTCGAGATAATATGAGGTGAAGGGTATGTTTAGAAAAGTTGATCATAAAAATATGGGAAGAGCAAATCACGGTTGGTTAAATACGCATTTTCATTTTTCTTTTGCAAATTATTATAATCCAAACAACATGAATTTTGGAGCAGTACGTGTTATGAATGATGATTTAATAGCGGCACAAACTGGTTTTGATATGCATCCGCACCGTAATATGGAGATTATCTCTTACGTTATAGATGGTGAATTAACACATGAAGATAGTATGGGGAACCGAGGGACAATTGAGCGTGGGCATGTTCAATATATGAGTGCAGGTACTGGTGTATTTCACAGTGAGCATAACTTAGGAAATGAAACATTACGTTTATTGCAAATTTGGATTTTACCAGACCGCGATGGTCATAAGCCGAACTATGGTGAGTTTAAATTTGATTGGAGTAAACGTGAAAATGAGTGGTTCCATATGGTATCTCCTTCTGATGGAGATGCACCAATTCATATTCACCAAGATGCAAATTTATATTCTTTATCATTAGAAGCGGGTAAAGAGATTCATTTCCCTGTTCAAGAAGGACGCCAATTATACCTTGTACAAATTGAAGGTAGTAGCGTTGTAAACGGTGAAACACTCGTAATGCGTGATGCAGCGGAGGCTGTAGAAGAAGATATTCGCATTCAAGCGAAAGAAAAATCTCACTATTTAGCAATTGAAATGAAAATGCAATAAAGTGAAGCTTTAATCAGTCGGTTGTTCAGTATATAAATAGCGGAATTCAACTCACCAAAAAGAGGACATCGTTTTTCGATGTCCTCTTTTTGGTGAGTTGAATTATCAGAAAAAACTTTCTCAATTTTTGAGAGCAGGTATCGGGAGGAATATTCAGAATATTTATAAAGGTGTTAAAAACTTTTATGGGGAATGGGGAGTGTTAGATTGAAAAAGCAAGTAATTTCATCAGCATTAGCGTTAACTGTTATCGCAAGTGGGTTTGGGGCATTTGGAGCAACTACGACGAAAGCAGAAGAGCAAAAAATCCAGTATCACCAAGAGTTCAAAACACCAGCTTACATAGGTGAAGAATGGAAAGCGCCAGAAGGTCTAGATAAAAAAGAGACAGTATTTCAATATTTAGAGAGCAAGAAAGATATGTTTAAACTAGCAGGAAATATTGATAAACATTTCAATGTCGTTGGTGAAGAAAAAGACGATGAATCAGGTACGACACATGTGAAGTTAGTTGAGAAGCATAATAACATTCCTGTGTATGGTTCAGATCAAACGGTTACGCTTGATAAAGAGAATAATGTAAAAGCATTTTTCGGACAAGTTATTCCAAATTTAGATAATAAAAATATTCCTGCATCTGCAAGTATTAGTGCGGAACAAGCAGAAACGATTGCAAAAGCTAATATTGAGAAAGAAATTGGTAAAGTAAAGAATTATGATGGTGTGAAAAAAGATTTATATGTGTATGAAAAAGATGGTCAATACTATCTTGCATATCTTGTAAAAGCGTCGGTTTCGAAACCAGCTCCAGGATATTGGCATTATTTTGTTGATGCAACAAATGGAAATGTTATTGAGAAATATAATGCTGTAGATCAAATTACTGGATTTGGTTATGGAGTATTAGGCGGTAGACAATCATTTGAAATTGCTCAAGATACGAAAACAGGAGCGTTCAACTTATTTGATGGTACACGAGGACAAGGTGTCCATACATTTGATGCAGAGAATATGAACGAAGACTGGTTTAATTTATTCTCACAAATTCTTGGATATACAGGAGAAGAAATTGCAAGTAAATCTAAGTTCTTCGAAGATAAAGCGGCAGTTGATGCGCATGTGAATGCAGGAAAAGTATATGATTATTATAAAAAGACATTTAACCGTAACTCTTTCGATGATAAAGGTGCAAAACTTATTTCTGCTGTTCACGTAGGTGAATCTTGGAATAACGCAGCGTGGAACGGTGTGCAAATGATGTATGGTGATGGAGATGGTAAGACATTTATTCCATTATCAGCAGGGCTAGATGTTATTGGCCACGAATTAACGCATGCTGTAACTGAACATACAGCAAACCTTGTATATAAAAATGAATCAGGAGCGTTAAATGAATCGTTATCTGATATCATGGGTGTCATGGTTGAGAAGAAGAGCTGGGATTTAGGTGCTGATATTTATACACCTGGTAAACCTGGAGATGCACTTCGATCTCTGAAAGATCCAGCATCTATTCCGAATCCATTAAAACCTGGTGAAGGTTACCCAGATCATTACAATAAACGCTATACTGGTACAGCTGATAATGGCGGCGTTCATATTAACAGTAGTATTAACAATAAGGCAGCATATTTAGTGTCTGAGGGCGGTACGCATTATAATGTGAAAGTAACTGGAGTGGGCCGTGAAGCGACAGAAAAAATTTACTATCGTGCTCTTACAAAATATTTAACTGCAAACTCTGATTTCAAAATGATGCGTCAAGCTGCACTTCAATCAGCAGAGGATCTATACGGTAAAAACTCTAAAGCTGTACAAGCTGTAACGAAAGCTTATGATGCTGTAGGAGTAAAATAATAAGAGAAAAAGACCTGACTTGGTCTTATCCCTGTCAAGTAGACAATATTAAAAAGACTAAGCAGCCATCGAGATTCGATATTCTATCGGAGCTCGGTGGTTGAGTCGTTTTTGGAACCGTTTATAGTTATAAAAATAAATATACTCTTCAATTGCTTGTATTAAATCTGCTTCTGTTTTAAAATGATTCAAATACAACATTTCCGATTTAAAATGGGAGAAAAATGACTCAATACAGGCATTATCATGGCAGTTTCCTTTGCGAGAGTGGCTGCCAATGATACCTAAACCTAAAAGTCGTTTGTTGTAGGCGTGAGATGTGTACTGGAATCCCTGATCTGAATGGAGAATGGTTCCACGCACATCTCTTTTTTGTGCCAACATTTCAATTGTATCTAATACAAGTTCATTATCGTTGCGCTTGGATATTTTCCAAGAAACAACTTCGTTATTATAAATATCTTGTACAACAGAAAGATACCGAAATCCCTCTTGGAATCGTAGGTAAGTAATATCTGTAACAAGCGCTTCATTTTGTTGGCGATCTTTGAATACACGGTTTAAAACATTCGGAAAAACATTGGAATAGTTCCCTTTAAAGAAGCGACGCTTCTTTCGAATAATAGATTGAATGTTGAGCTCGCTCATTAAGCGGTATACTTTTTTGTGATTTATAAAATATCCCTCTTCCTGTAAAGCGATTTTCATACGTGGATAACCATATTCCTTGTGCCTTACGTGAATAGATTGTATTACTTTTTTTAATCGTTTCTCGGATTCTAGTCGCATGTTTTTCATACTTTTTGTATGAATCCACTTATAGTAACTTGAACGATGTACACCCGCAAATTTCGTAAGCCATATAACTGGATATTTCCCCTTTAATGATTCAATGATATGATACCTCACCGTATATTTTAGTGCACCTCCATTTACAGATTCGGATACTGCTTTTTTAAATATTCAACCTGTGCCTTATAGTAGTCACGTTCCTCTTCAATCGTCTTAAAATGAACGCGTTTGCCTTTTAGAGGATTTGATATACCTTTCATTCCACCATTTTTTCCACGAGTATCTGTAATTTCACCAAATTCTTTATATTTTTTCACCCAATTTTTTAGTTGTGTAGAGCTTCTAATCTGATATTTTTCCTTTATCATATTGTAACTTCCTTCTCCGTTTAAATAACTTTGAACAGCCGCTAACTTTAATTCTTCTGAATATGTAATAAATATTGAACCTTTTTTAGTCATGAAAAATCCCCTCCAAGTAATAGTGTAACATCCATGTATGTGCATGGTCTTTTTACACTGTCTACTTAAAGGGGATAATATCAACTGGATTGTCAGGTCTTTTCCTTATTTAGTCACGAATACCTAATGCGATTTTCGCCATACGTGACATACGTTCTTTTGTCCATGGCGGATTCCATACAACTTTTACTTCTATTTCATTTACTTCAGGTACGTTCGTTGATAATATTTTTTTAACGTCTGATACGATTTGGCCAGCCATTGGACAACCGATAGAAGTCATTGTCATTGTAATGACAGCATTATTATTTTCATCTGCTGTAACGTCATAAACTAATCCGAGATTGATAATATCAACACCTAATTCAGGGTCAATAACAGCTTCTAAGTTCGCATATAACTTTTCTTCAAATGCTTGTTGTGACATGTGTAGCACCCCCTACATATTAATGATATCGATTCTCATTATAATGGATATGCCTATAAAGTACAGGAAATGAGCTCAAAAAAATATTCCTCCCTTGAAAGGAGGAATATTTTTTTGGAAAGCTATTCAGTTTTAAAATGAGATACAAGCTGATCTAATTCTTCAACTGTTTGTTTCATTTGTTTTGCAGTTAGGGTCATTTCATTCATAACAACGACTTTCTGTGCAGCGAATTGTGCTGTTGCGACAGTCTCACTTGAAACTTCATTAGAAATTGAAGCGATGTTATTAAGTGAAGCATTCATTTCTTCAGCACTTGCGGCCATTTCTTCAGCAGTTGCTGATATGTCTTGGATTTGAGTAGACACTGTATTCACTTGACCGACGATTGTTGTGAAAGAAGAGCCTGCCTCACGAATGACGTTAATACCTTCAAATGCTTCAGAGCGACCTTGAGACATCATAGAGCTAGCAGTTTTTGTATCATTTTGAATTTGATGTAGCAACTGGTTAATATCTGTTGCCGCTGTTTTTGATTGTTCAGCAAGTTTACGAACTTCATCAGCTACGACAGCAAATCCTTTTCCTTGTTCACCGGCACGAGCCGCTTCAATAGAAGCATTTAAAGCCAGTAGATTTGTTTGTTCAGCGATATTGGAAATAGATTGTACAGCTGCATCAATATATTTCGTATGGGTGATTAGACGTTCGACCACTTCTGATGTAGCATTTACTGCTTCGTGAATCGTCGTCATTTGTGAAATGGATTTTTGAATAACAGTACTTCCGTCGTTAGCGTGTTCTGACGTGGCTACAGCTAGTTCGGCTACAGAAGAAGCAGATTCTGCAATGCGCTGAACACTCATTGCCATATCATCCATTGCAGTCGAGCTTTCTTCCATACTAGAAGTTTGTGATTGGATGCTGGCATTTAAATTGGACATCGAGCTTTGAACTTTTATTGTTGCATCACGCGATGTATTGGTCTTTTCTAGCATGTTTTCGGAAGCATTTTGTACTTCCACAGAAGTCTTTTGAACACGATTAATGATATGCTGCAAGTTTTCTAACATGTTATTAAATGATGTGGCAATAGCACCGATCTCATCATTGCTATTTACTTGTAGACGTGCTGTTAAATCACCTTCTTGAGAAGCTAATTCTTTTAATTTCGTATCAATTTGTTCGATTGGTTTAACAAGCTTGCCAGAGAACCACCATGCAAGAATGAGTGCAACAATAATACATATAACAAGTGATAAGAAAACAATATATTCAATTAGCAGTGAAGATTGATCAATTTGTTCAATGGATTGTTCACGTAACTTAGCTTGTTCGTTACTATAGTTTGTAAAATCACCAATAACTTTATAAACAGTACCATTTTCTGAAGAAGCAAGTTGTAATGCTTCTTCCCATTTTTGTTCTTTTGCAAGAGAGAAAACTTTTTCTTCAATAAATATTCTCCAAGTAGAGCCTAGTTCCATAGTATCTTTTACAGATTGTGATACATTAGGGTTAGAAAGAAGTTGTGCTTTATTATCTTCAAGAAGCTTACTCATGTCATGAAACTTGTCTAATTCGACTTGATCGTGTTGCAGTAAATAACCCCTTAAAGCTGAAAGTTGTACTTGATACGCGTCTCCACGTTCTTTTAATTCTGTTGCAAGAGGGGAAACATCTTTTTGTAGTGTTTCAGCTTTATGAGATTGGTCAACAGCAAAGAATAAAATAAAAGCTAATGCGATGCCAAATAAAGCGCAAATTGTTCCCATCATGAACATAAGTTTTTTTCTAATGCTCATAAAATTCATATGATAAAAAAGCCTCCTTTTTTAAAAATCTTAGTATTAGAATTAATTCATATAAAAATTAAACGAAAACCTTACTCCTAAAGGAACAAAGCTTTCTTCTTTCCTTTAGGCATTATAGCAGACAGAGGAAGAGAGAGAAAGATATATTTTAAAGTGAAAAAAGCGGGCTGAAAAGTAATCCCTCTTTATTATGAAGTTATTAATCTGTTCAATAAAAATTATAGAAGATAATGGAAAGAGGCAGATAAGTAGAAGTGAATGTTATTAAAATGGATATATTTATATATCAAAAATTCTTAAATAAAAACCACAAATACTATTGTAATTCGAAATGACATCCTGTATACTTCTAATTAGTTGATAACGATTATCACTATCAACTGAAACATTACTCTTCGTTATGTTGGTCATACCCCTTTTTGACGACGTAAGTCAGAGACGAATGTTGAAATATCTTGTGTCCTATTCTACAGAATTATGGTAATCTCCAACCTCAACTTATATGCGTAAGCATGCAAAAAAAGGATCCTATCCGTGAAGGGATCCTTTTTTGCATGTGGTCGCAATTAATGTATATAGACCGGGTATACGTTCTTCAATTCCTTCGGGTGAAGTAGAAGGGAAGACCCACCTTTGATGAGATCCGTGTTCTTCAATCAATTTTTCAACCTTGAAATTTGTTTCTGCCATTGCTGTAATAACTTCTCCTAGTGTCCAGCGCCTAATTTTTGTTCTCGGTAAAGCGTATTTCTGTGATTCCGTAAGGAGAGTACTATAAGCTACGTCATCTTCAATAAGTTCCTCATCGAAATAATTTCCATTTGCTCGAAATGATGGATGATCTACTCCTAATAATTTTGTATAAACGGGATGATAGTCACGCAGTATAAATGTCCCATCTTGTTTTAGTAAGTGAGAGATTATATGAAAGAGTGGCTTTAAGTCTAAAAAGTAATGGAGCACGCCAAGTTCCAGTAATACGATATCAAATGATTGGGATAGGTTTAAATCTAGTACATCGGAAACGATATATTGAATAGAGACGTCAGCAGCTTCGGCTAGTTCGGTTGCATATTTTTCATTACTTGCTGAAATGTCTACAACTGTTACATCGGCTCCTAAAAGAGCAAGAGCAACCGCCTTGTTTCCTTTTGATCCGAGTAAATTAATAATACGCTTTCCTTTTGGAGATTGTATGTAGGGTAAATAATAATCTACCTCGCGCACGGGATCTTCCATGAGCTTTTTCGCATAATCCTCTGGCGCCCCGTGGCGATTTGTCCAAGCTTCATAAGCAGCTGTATTCCAGCTTCTTTCATTTATCGTGCTTAGTTGCTTTTGATTCAATGTTATCACTCCTTTTGTGAACGTATATTTATTCGGCGGGAGAATGAGATTTCCTGTTCTTTTTGAATTAAAGTTTGATTTTTCTGTTATTAAGTCGTAAAATACGTGTTATACATAAAAGCATTGAAAAGGAAAAGTAGAATGAAACCATTCTTTCCAGAGAGCTTCGGTAGCTGAGAAGAAGCAAGAATATTCATTTGAACAATGGCCTTTGAGCTTCGTCCTGAACTTATCAAGTGATAATAGTAGGCGGCGACGAGAGTTGGTACTCGTTATCAAAACCACAGTATAAGAGCATATAGCTCCGTACTTGTTAAGGTTAGTTATGTGAATAACTGACGAAATAAGGTGGTATCGCGACTGTTTATCCAGCCCCGCCCTTATCTTTTTTAAGATAAGGGCGGGGCTTTTTATATTTTAAAGGAGGAATATAAGATGAGTATTTTTATTGGAGGCGCTTGGCCGTATGCAAATGGTTCGTTACATCTTGGACATATTGCTAGTTTATTACCAGGAGATATTTTAGCGCGTTATTATCGGGCTAAAGGTGAGAATGTGTTGTATGTTTCAGGAAGTGATTGTAATGGAACACCGATTGCAATTAGAGCAAAGCAAGAAGGGGTTACAGTAAAGAAAATAGCTGATCAATATCATGAAGAATTCGAGCGATGTTTTCATAATCTTGGTTTTACGTATGATTGCTATACACGCACAGATAGTGAACATCATCATGAAACGGTTCAAAAAGTCTTTTTGCGACTATTAGAAGAAGGTTATATTTATAAAAAAGTCGTTGAACAAGCTTATTGCGAAACGTGTACGCAATTTTTACCGGATCGATATGTAGAAGGTATTTGTCCGCATTGCTATGAAGCGGCGAGGGGTGATCAATGCGATGCTTGTTCCGCTATTTTAGATCCACTCGATTTGTTAGAAAAGAAATGTAAGTTATGCGGTAGTACGCCATCAGTACAGGAAACAGAGCATTTCTATTTTGCATTGCATAAATTTCAACAACAAATTAAAGAGGCTGTAGAAATTGCAAAGCAGAAAGGAACATGGCGCGACAATGCAATTCAATTAACAGAGAGATATTTAAAGGAAGGATTACAAGATAGGGCAGTATCACGTGATTTACCAATTGGGGTACCAATTCCGGTGAAAGGATATGAAGATAAGAAAATTTACGTATGGATTGAAGCGGTGACAGGATATTATTCAGCGAGTAAACACTGGGCTGAAGAAACAGAGAAAGCTGATCAAGAGTTTTGGGATAGAGATGCGAAAACATATTATGTACATGGTAAGGATAATATTCCGTTTCATTCAATCATTTGGCCAGCGGTATTACTTGGAATAGGAGAAGAAGCGATCCCGCGTCATATCGTTTCGAATGAGTATTTAACAGTAGAAAAAAGAAAGTTATCGACAAGTAAAAACTGGGCAGTATGGGTACCTGATATATTGGAACGCTATAATCCAGATTCTATTCGTTACTTTTTAACAGTAAATGCACCAGAAAATCGTGATACTGATTTTTCATGGCGTGAATTCATTTACAGTCATAATAGTGAACTATTAGGCGCATACGGGAACTTTGTGAACCGGACGTTGAAGTTCATTGAAAAATATTATGATGGCATTGTGCCAAAAGCAAATATTAATATAGAGCTGAGAGATAAGATAGAAGGATTATATAAAAGTGTAGGAGAGGCGATTGAACAAACTAAATTTAAGGTGGCACTAGAAACAATATTTGATGCAGTACGCTTTGCAAATAAATACTTTGATGAAAAGCAGCCTTGGAAACAAAGAGAAGAGGACCCAGTTCCATGTGAGGAAACAATTTATAATTGTGTTTACCTGATAGCAAACTTTGCACAACTGCTTGAACCATTTTTACCGTTTTCAAGTGAAAGCGTTAGAAATACATTATCGAGTGTTAAAGTAAATTGGGAACCTCAAAATACGTTGCCAAACCGAATTGATAATGTGCAGCCATTATTTGAGCGAATCGATGTAAAACAAATTGAACATGAGGTAGAGAAGTTATATGGAGCGGTAAAGTGAAATATAAGGAAAAGACCTTTCAAATAAATGAAAGGTCTTTTGTTATGCTGTATAACCCTCTTTCTTATCTTTTAAAAAGAAAAGCACAGCAAGGATTACGAGAATAATAGCCGCAATATCATATGTTATTTTGAAGGTAGTAATAAAGTTTAACATATCGCAACTTTATTCACATTTATATACAAGTTGATGTTTTCACGCACTACGCACACGATTATGTTTTTTTTCTTTCCTAGCAGTAAGTAGTTGTGGTGTAAAAATACCGAGTAATATAACCACAATCCCAATCCACTGCATTGGCGATACAACTTCATGAACAAGTGTAATAGAAGCGATAATTGCTGTTGGTAATTCAGCTGCACCTAATATTGTACCAAGTCCTGTTCCTACTTTTGGTACCCCAATTGAAAAACAAATGACAGGTATAATAACCCCGAACAGTCCAAGGAAGAAAGCATATTTCCATAGGCCTGCTTGTAAGGTACCATCTGTTAAAAAGGTAGGCGGGAAAAATAAGCATACAATAAGAGTAGCACTCGTTGTCATAAGAAAGCTTTTCGTATAAGGCGGAACATCTGTAGCAACGCGCCCGCTTACAAATACATAGAATGAGAAAGAGACGGCAGCTAATAGCCCAAAGATAATACCTTTCGTCGAAAAGTTTTGTCCAAGTCCTTCAAATACTCCACCAGCAAACAATGTACCAGTAAATAAAATAATAATAGATATAACTTTCTCACGGCTTGGGAATGTTCGATTCGCAATCGCTTCGATGACTACACCAATCCAAGTGAACTGAAAGAGTAAAACGACAGCGATAGAGGCTGGCAATTCTTCTACGGAAATAGCATAGAAAATACCTGTCATGCTCATTGTTGTGCCGACTGTTAGTAACGAAAAGAATTGTTTTTTTGATACTTTATGACGTGAAAAGAACAGAACGAGTAAAAGGAGTCCAATCCATCCGAAGACATATTGTCCTCCTAGTAGTTGGTGTGATGAAAATCCTTCGATGAATCCGAGTTTAAAAATAGTTGAAAGTACGCCGTAGCTACAAGCGCCGAATAAAACTAGTAATGAATACTTAAATTTCTCCATGTGAAAACCTCCTTATATAAAGTGAAACTTTAATCAGTGGGGGTTTTGTTCATCCCCCACTGATTATTAGCCCGCACCAATCGGGCGTTTACTGCCCTCAAATAGCGGGATAAATAAAAAACGCCCGTTATCCTAATAAGGACAACGGGCGAACGAAACAGAGTCAGAGACTCTACAAAATTCCGCCACTCATACGAAGTATGAGTTTGGGGTATGAAATTATAGTAGTAGTTTACATTGCTTTTGGAAAGACAATTGAGCATTTTACACCTTGAGGTGTGTTTTGTATTCCATAAGGAAACTGATGTTTATCTAGTATTTGTTTTACAATATATAATCCAAGACCGCTACCTTGTACTAAACCGTTATTTCCAGGATTAGCGCGATAGAATGGCTCAAATAAATGAGCGAGTTTGTCCTCATCAATTTGTGAACCTGTATTTAATACTTCTAATGCGTAACCGTTCGGTTTTTCATAAAGCTTTATATATACATGCTGATGATCGATTGTATAGTGAATTGCATTTGAAATAATATTAAAAATAGCAGTTTGAATAAATTTAGGATCAGCTAAAATTTGTACGTCTTGTTTAATATTAGATTGAACATTTAATTGCTTTACAGATATAAAATAATCTACTTTCTTCATAACGTCCTCAATGATGTTAGATAGCGAAATAACTTCTAAATTCGGTTTGAATTGAGGATTTTGCATTTTGGATAATTCTGACATCTTTTCCGTTAATACGTTAATATCCTGCATCATCTCGTAGGAACGTTTTAAGTATTTGTCTCTATCTTTGTATGCACCGATTCCGTGAATCATGCCATCTAGTTGGCCCATAACGGCTGCGATAGGTGTTTTTAATTCATGGGATACCATAGACATAAATTCTTTGCGAGATTGTTCTAATTGTTGTTCTTTCTTGAGCTCATTTCGTAAATCTGTATTTGTTTCATGTAGATTCTTCACAATGGTTGGGACTTGTGAAGCGGCTACTTGCAAATTAAAATCTGTTTGATCTGTATTTTTGTTAGGTGATTGTTGATCTGAAAAGTCCAGATTTATAATATCTTTTAAAGTATCACTCATATATTGAAAAGGTTTGGCAATTAGTTTGGCATAAAATAAAGAGCCGAGCAGAGATAATGCAAGCATTGTTGCACCAATATTTGGAGCTAATTGTTGCAAGGCATCTGCTAAACTAGGATTATCATGTGTTTCGTTTGTTTTCTTTGCTGCATTTTGTGTATGTAAGGAATCAGTGTTAGCGGCTATTTGTTCCGCTTTAGTATGTGATTCAGTTTTGTTACTTTCCTCCGAAAGATTTGCTACATTTTCTTTTGCTTTTGTAGTTTGGCTAGGTTGCAAAAGATGATTAATAGCCGTAGAGAGTGTTTTGAAATCTATAATAGATGACTGGAAATTTGAAATGCTACCCTCTGAAACAGCTTTATTCTGTTCTCTTTTATTTTGTTCGTTTTTCGTAACTGAATCCGCATGTTCCACAGTTTGAGTTTCAGGGTTTTTCGCATAACGCCCTTTATCATAGTTTAAAGCTAGAAAATAAATGATTTGATAAAGACAAATTGATAAAAGAACACAAAACAATAGGGTTTTGATGAAAATATTTTTGGTGATGTTATCCTTACTATGCTTCGATTTTGTAGCCAATGCCTTTCACCGTTTTAATATAAGTAATCCCTAATTTTTTCCTTAAATTTTTAATATGTGTATCTATAACTCTTACATCACCATAATGTTCATAGCCCCATACCTTATTTAACAAATCACTTCTTGATAATACTTTTCCTCGATTTTGTAACAACGTATATATAATCTCAAATTCTTTAGTTGTTAGTTCAATTTGATTACCATGAACATAAGCCGCATATGCTGTAGAATTTAACATCAATTCATGGAATTGTAGTATAGTTGCAGTTTCGGCTTCCTTCGTTGTTGTCCTTCTTAATACAGCTTCTACGCGTTTAATAAATACCGTGTAATGGAACGGTTTCGTAATATAGTCATCAATGCCCAACTCAAACCCTTTAATTTCACTCTCCTCATTATGTAAGCCTGTTAACATAATGATTGGTACATCAGACTGTCCTCGCATAATTTTACAAATACTATAACCATCTATATCCGGTAACATTACATCAAGGAGGACAAGGTCGTATGAATTTTTTTGGAAAAGAAGAATTCCCTCCGTTCCAGCACCAACCACATCAACGGTAAAATTTTGGGCAGTTAAAAATTCACGAATAAGTTCTTGTATATCTGGGTTGTCTTCAATCACCAGTATATGCGTCATAGTAACACCTCCTAAGTAACGCTTTTTACTGCAATATTCGAATTCATCATTTTTCGGGTGACTCAAGTTGTATATACATATAATAAGCCCCCGCTATAAAATAATCATAAAAGTAGCAAGGGGAGTTGTTTTTTGGAACTGAATATTTCAGTATCACAGTAGTTCTATTATAGTATGCAGTGTGAAATTTATAAAATATTATAACTGTATAATTTTAATATCTATGTTTATTAATGTTTTTATGCTATTTAATGCAGTCTACTCTCATTATATATGCAAGTAGAGTTGTTTAGCTACTGTAAATGAATAAATAAAATAAGCCAAGATATAAAATTCTTGGCTACATGTAAATCTTGTTCATAGGTTATTTTACAGTGACAGTGGCACGTTCTTGAATACGTTCAAATAACCAATGTATATCATTGTTATACATGCGAATACAGCCAAGTGTTGTAGCTTTGCCAATCGCTTGATTGTTGTTAGTCCCATGAATCGCATACGTTGTTCCGTATGTTCCTGCCATATTTAATCCGAGCCAACGGTCACCAAGTGGATTACGTGGATCGCCGCCTTTAATATGTCCTGTATAATAAGGACGGTTTTTAATTTTATTTACCACTTGAAAAGTACCTTTAGGTGTAGGTGTTGCTGTTTTGCCAGTAGCGACAGTGAAGCTTTTTATAAACTTTCCATTTTGATAGAAATCCATTTTATTTAATTTCGTGTCAACGATAAGCTGTTCGTTAGTTGAAGCTGCTTCCGCAGACATATATGGAACAGTTAAAAAACCTAACGATAACATTATAGTTACTAGTAATTTTTTCATTGATATTCTCCTTTTACTATTTTAGTAGTATTACATGCAATGAATTTGTAATCCTCGTAATGCTTGATGTACGTTTTCATTTAGTGATTCAAAAAAAGTGGTGATTTTTGTATTATGTTTGTTGTTTTTATCAATGAGCAATCTTTCATTTAGTAAAAGCTCACCGTGTAGTCCGAAGCTCTGTACTTGAATGTTCATTTCATCTTCTGTTTCAGAAATGATTGGTAAGAAATAATGAAACGCTTTCGTTGGAATGATATAACTTTTTCCAATCATGCTTTCTTGATTAGAATTAGTCCATTTTTTCGTGACAATTTTAATATTCTTTTTAGAAACGACAAAAGATAGCGTTGTGGATTTTGTTAAACTTACGTCAAATTCATTTGTTTCACATATGTGTAAATTAAAAATCGTTTCATTTGGATGAGATTCAATATTGGTATTAATAAAATCGTGCATTTTATAAGCTTCCATTCTTATTCTCCCTTTTTTCATTTTCAGAAAGCGATTTATATTTATTCAATTTAATGTTTAGGTAATATAGTAGTAAAAGTTTTCAACAAATTCCGATATAATCTTACAATACATATATGAAGCTAATATGAAGTTAGTATGAGTTTGTTATGGTTTTTTATAGAGAACAAAATGAGGCGATTTTCGAGTGCTGAAAACTGGATAAAATTTGTATATTAATGACTCTAGCCATTGTAATAGATAGGTGTCATCCCGTTTTAAAACGATAACTTATATAATTAAATAAAGAACAGAAAACTTTAGCATGAGCCTTACAAAAATGTAATAAAAATGTAAGCTATTGTGATAGTTATTTCGACAATTTTTTTATACAATAATAGTAACAAGTTGTACGTGGATGAAAGGGGAGATGACATGGAATGGGTTCATGAATTATTTCAGCAATACGGGTATTATGTAGTACTTGTAGGTTTGCTGTTAGAATATATTGCACTTCCGTTTCCGGGAGAGCCAACATTAGCATATGCGGGATTTTTAGCACAGAAGGGTGATCTAAGTTTACCTATTTTAATTATCCTATCCTTTATTGGGACAAGTGTAGGAATGACAATCCAATACTTTTTAGGGAATAAGCTTGGTATGCCTTTTGTTCAAAAATACGGGAAGTACGTATTTTTAACACAAAGAAAAATTGATTTAACGAGAATGTGGTTCGATAAGTATGGATATTTCCTTATCTTTATTGGTTTCTTCATTCCTGGTGTACGTCATTTTACAGGATACTTTGCAGGTATCATTAACTTACCGTTTCGCCGCTTTGCGATTACAATTTATTCAGGTGCTCTGTTTTGGGTATCATTCTTCTTAATCGGTGGTTATTGGTTAGGTGGAAACTTACAGGATATTTTTGGGGTGCTAGAAGGTCATATCGGTAAAATTATCTTTGGAGTTATCGTGATCGTAGCAATTACGCTAGGCATTCGTTTCCGCAAACAGTTAAAACGAGTACTGTTACAAAACGCAAGTTAATATGGAATCCATTCTATGTCAGATTTAAGGGAGGCAGTGCAAAAGCACTGCCTTTTTTATTGTATTTTCCAGTTTGCTTTTATTTTTCCCTCGATACCGTAACCGGTCACTACTATATAATATGTTCCCGTTTTACTAGGTGAAAGTTCGTACGTATCGTTGCTTAGTATGGACATAGGTTCATATTTATCCCGCTATTTGCCGGGCAGTAAGACTCCCACCTCAAAATTCAGCTGAAGCAAAGAAGTTAGGTAGGAGTCGGGCTGCCCGTAAAAGCCCGATTGGTGAGGGCTAATAATCAGTGGGGGATGAACAAAACCCCCACTGATTAAAGTTTCACTTTATTAAATTCACTAGAAAAGCCAGTGCTATAACCTTGGTAGGTGCTATTTTCAGTAATAAGGAAGTTTACGTTGACCTCAATTATGTAGTTCTTAAAAATTATTATATACGTTATGTCTAGTATAATATATATCCATTTTTGACATGTATCTACGTCAAAATGACAATGATAATTGACATTCGAAAGGATATTATTTACAATTTTAATTAAATAAATGAAAAAGAGGTAAAGCATGAAGCTTCAAAATAGAGTGAGGGAATTTAGAGCAAAGCATCGTTTATCACAAGGTGAGTTAGGTAAAGCGATCGGCTCATCAAGGCAAACCATTAGTTTAATTGAGCGCGGAGATTATGCGCCGTCTATTGTGTTATCGCTAAAAATTGCACAAATTTTTGGAGAGCCAGTGGAGGAGATATTTATGTTAGTGGAGGGGGAAGATGGAGATGAAGAGTAAGGGAAATGGGAAAATGACGGCTATATTGAAGTTGTTAGTAGGAGCAGTATGCGGCGGGTTTATAGGGTATGTAGTAGGGGATATTGCAACAGCGGGTACTAGCAAAATATCTCCTGTTATTAGCGTTGTTATGATGAGTGTATTTGGCGTAGCGATTATATATTATATTTGGAAGCGTACAAGAGCGCTCGCACAAACGAAAGATGAAGAAGAAAATGTTAAGGGACGAAGATTAGGGATAGCGCTTATTTATTTTCGAGTAATGGAAATTGTTATTCCATCATGGTTTGTTTGCTCAGTTATCGCTTTTTATAGAACGTATACAAGTGAGGGGAACTTGCTCTTTGTTAGTGTAAGTATTGTGGTATCTACAGTGTGCTTTATTGCTATAACTTGGTTAGGATCTGTAATGAGGAAAAGGTATAACGCTCTATATCCAGAACAGAGTGTTACGTATTCTCAGTCAATGGAAATGTGGGCAAAGAATGCAGATGAAGGGCAAAAGCAAATTGTTCATGAAGCGGGATATAAGGCATATCAATATACAAATATGACACTTGCTTGTGCGTGGTTGGCGGCGACTGCGTATGCACTTTTAGATGGAAAAGACTTCTTTATGGTCATTATGATTTCGTTCGTTTGGGTATTACATGTTGGGACATATATGTACGAAATGCATAAAAAAATGATTTATTAAGGGGAGAAAAACGGTGGACATTTTAAGAAGACCTGCTTTTTCATTATTAGTTGCCTTCATTTGCTCCGCTTTATACGGATTCATTCGAATAGAAAAAGTACAGCAAATTATAGAAATATGGACCTTTTTCGGGATTGCATTGCTAGTGTTAGCTATTCATGAATTAGGGCATGTAATATGTGGTTTGATAGTCGGTTTGAAATTTAAGTTTATGACAGTAGGGCCTATTACTGTTCAAAAAGAAAAGGGAAAAATACGAATTCGAGAAAATAAAATATGGATGTATGTTGGTGGCGTCGCAATGTTAGTACCGCCTTCCACATACACACCGAACCTTTCGAAAAAATGGGCATGGATGACTTTAAGCGGACCATTAACGAGTTTCGTATTTGGCATTGTATCAGGTTACATATATATGGTGAGTTATTACCACATGCTTTTATACTTTTCTGTTTTACACCTTGCAATCTTTGTCGTCACAGCAATTCCAATAAAGGGAACGCTACTAAGCGATGGCATGCAATTTCTCATTTTAATTAAAGATGATGAAAAGGCTAGAGAGCATTTATACACGATTCAAGTATCGAGTGAGTTATTTAGTTACAAAAGACCGGAAGATTGGGATGAGAGATTAATAGAACTTAGTGAGGGAAAATTAAAAGAGGATAAAAGTATAAGCGAGATAATGAGTGGACTTATGCTTGTCTTTTATGCCCGAGCTGATCAAGAGGGAATGGAAAAAGCGATAGTGCATTTAGAGAAAATTGTGCAGTTACCTGTGACAAAAGAGAATAAATATTTTGTTGGTAGTTTTCATAGTTGGTATCTTTTATATAGAGTACTGTATCAAAAGGAAGGTCTTTCTCTGCAAGAAGCGAAGAATCATGCAAAGGCCATTACAAGGCTAGACTTACATGGGTATTACCGCGCACAAGGAATTATCAAATATTTAGAGCAAGACATAGAAGCATTCCATATTTATATGAAGAAAGCAGATAAAGAGTTGAAGACCGCTGAGAAGAGTGAATTGGGATATTTAAAACTGGAGAGAGAATGGTTTGAGCGGTTGAAGGAGAGGGTATCTTACGATGGGTGAGGTATCCTCTTTTCTATATGTAATCTTCTGCCGTTCCATAAAAAGTTCGGGGCGAGTAAAATGAGGTAAGAAGAGCAAAGCTTGGAGGAATTATATATGGAAATTTTAGCGATTATTTTGTTAGTCTTGCTCATTTATGTAATTTTTAAAGTGACGTATGTAGCATTGAAAATACTTGCGATCCTGTTAGTTATCTTTTTAATCGTGGAGTTCGGTAGTAAGTTGCTTGGGGGATAGGGTATGTTGCACGTTTTGATTGTCGAAGGATGTCGTTAAATCGATATCCTGTGTCGAAACGTCGATATAATGAAAAAATCGCCGATATAATTGGAGAAACGGTGGATATAATCGAGGAATCGCTGATATATTTCGATAAATACAAAGCGGGGTATGCAAGCGTGGAGAATAGCAAACAAAAAAGCTGGAAGAGTATCTTCCAGCTTAAGAATTGCTTTCAATTTGTTGACCATTTTCTTCTTCGTGGTCTTGTAGTAGGTTGAATACGTCTGCTAGGCAGAATGCGATAAACCAAGTCCATAGACCGTGGAAGAAAGCTGAGCTTAATTGAAGTGGTAATGTATAGTTTGTCATTGAGTAGGAAATACATCCACCAACGATTCCGATCATTGTTAATAACATTGTTTTTTGAGAATTTTCTTCTGGATTGAAGAGGAAGAAAATGTATCCGCCTAAAATTGAAGCGCTTACAAGGGTTTCGATTCCATTAAAAATGATATTCTCTCCAAGCTGAGTGTTTGTCCAGAAACAGATTGCACCGCCGACGATGGCAAATAGGACAGCTAGTGTGTATCGTATATGTTGATTCATATGTTCATCTCCTTATGTAATAAGATGATTTGGAAGTCAAAAAGGTAGGTATAGTATATTGAAGTGAATTTTAGTTGTACGTATCTTTTTATAAAAAGATCAGTGAAGAATAACTAAGATGAACGGCTTTTGGAAAACCGTTACGTGTATGGTGTCTGAAATATACCCGACTGCTCGTTTCTTTTTGCTTATAAAAATAAGAGAAACTTCCAAGTCTATATACTCTTTTTTGTAAGTCTGCTTTCATTATAACACATTTAGGGGCACAATTATAGAATTATCTGATTTTGTAATAAGTGTAAAAAATAAAAAGCGCAAGGAATTGTAGTTCCTTGCGCTTTTTTATATACGTTTGAAACGGCCGACAATTTCAACTGTTTCAGTAATGTTCATAAATGCTTTATTATCCACTTGGCGGATAATACGTTTCATTTCGCCCAACTCGTAGCGAGTTACGACAGTGTAAATCATTTTTTTCTTATGGTTTGTATAGCCGCCGACAGCATCTACCATTGTCACCCCACGTATGCCGTGATGTAATAGTGAGCTTTTTATTTCCTCACCTTTTTCTGTAATTGTCATTATCGTTAATTTAATATGTTTTGTATGCACGGCATCAATTACTTTGCTGACTACAAACCGACTAATTAACGTATAAAGCGTAATATCCCATCCGAAAATAAATCCTGCTGCAACAAGTAAGATTAAGTTGAATCCAAAGATGATTGCTCCAATTGAAACATCGCGATGTTTTGCTACAATCAATCCAACGACATCAAAACCACCTGTTGAAGAAGCAAATCGGAATATGATTCCTGAGGCAGCACCGCAGATGACACCACCGAATACAGAAGAAAGTAAAATATCGTCTGAGACTTGGTGTACTGGGATAATGTTCATCGCTAAAGATGATACAGCTACAAAGTATGCCGTTAAAAAGGTTGTCTTCTTTCCTAAGTAAAAGTGACTTAAAATAAGAAGCGGAATGTTTAGTAAAAAGATAAGTGCTCCGATATTGTAGTGCATTAAATAACCGATAATCATCCCTACACCAGCGAACCCACCGCTAATCATATTATGCGGGATAAAAAACATATTCATAGAAATTGCATACAAAATAGAAGCTATAAAAATAACAACTAACTGTATCATAAATTCTAAGTGAAATGTTTTAGCTGCTGGGAAGGATAAAAAGGCGGTGTCGGGAACGTAATCGGCGTCTCCTAGTTGACCCATAGTATGTTTCATCTCCATATTCATTTTTGATTACAAGAAGAGAATAAAGCTTTTTTCAAAAACTGGCAATAGTTTTATTATAATACAAAAATTTTATAAATTTCTAACAAATTAAACCTATTCAAAGATACGTGTGAATATACTAAAGAAAGCGAATACATTAGTTTTCCAGCATAATTTTTTGAGAAAATATGCAAAAAAACTTTTGAGAACAAAAGGAAATAGAGAATGTTTGTGGAATGTGCTAAAATGACTTTATTAAGGATGTGAAGCGATGGAATTTTTATTGCAGGATGCAATTATATATATATCGTTTGTAACGACGGCGCTTTGTTTATTAGAAGTCTTTTTTCTTGCTAACGTTTCTCGCTTTGTGCGTCAGCAAGCATCGAACGGTAGACAGAGAGCGTTTAAACTAGTTGATACGTGTGAAGAGGGTACAAGAAATGTACCGCTATTTTCTATTTTTTATAAATATGGAATGATTCGTTCTGTCCGCAGACAAGAATCGAGTGGAGAGAGTGACGAGGTAGGTCCGTATACACCAATGTTTCGCTAATTAATTACGAAACATTGGAGGAATGAACATGTTAAAATCATACCGAGCTAGGCTCATTAGTTTATCATTATTACTTGTTTTTGTTTTATCTGGCTGCAGTAATGCAGGTACAATTGATTCACATAGTACGGGGATTTGGAACCATTATTTCGTATATCCAATCTCATTTATGATTCAATTTGTTGCTCATCATATACCTGGAGCTAGCTTCGGGATTGCAATCATTATCATTACGCTTGTTGTTCGTTCAGCGATGATTCCATTAGCTGTTTCGCAATATCGTAGCCAAGCGAAAATGAAAAAAATGCAACCTGAATTACAGAAGCTGAAACAGAAATACGGTGATGTGGGTAAAGATCTTGAAAAACAAAAGCAGTATCAAAAAGAAATGTCAGAACTAATGAAATCAGGCGGTTGGAATCCGTTAGCTGGGTGCTGGCCAATCTTTATACAAATGCCGATTTTCTCTGCTTTGTATTATGCGATTAGCCGAACTGAAGAGATTCGTACATCTTCATTTTTATGGGTGAACCTAGGACATGCAGATCCATATCATATATTACCGATTATCGCAGCGTTAACAACATTTATTCAAATGAAGGTGTTCCAATCAAATATAACGCCTGGAGAGCAAGTACAAATGCTGAAAATACAGCAAATTATGATGCCAGCAATGATTTTGTTTATGGGTATTGCCGCACCGTCAGGACTTGTGCTGTATTGGATTACAGGTAATTTATTTACAATGACACAAACAATTGTGTTAAGAAAAGTAATGGAACGTGAAGAAGTACAATTACAAAATGCTTAGAAAAACGCCGCTCGTGATGAGCGGTGTTTTTTTATTTACATCGTTAAGGAAATTTTAAGAAACCAACATTACTATAGGCATTGTATACGAAAGTGTACATGCTTTAGAAATGTGAAGGAGGAAATTTCCTATGAAGAAGAAAACAGTTGGGTATTTAGCAATTGCAGGTGCTTTATCATTTGGAATTATAGGAGGAATTGGTGTACCAGCATTTGCGGCAACGAATACTCCAGCAGCGGATCAATCTACAAAAACGGCGAAAAAAGATTTAGATGCCGCTACAAAACAAAAAGTAAAAACGATTATGGATGATACAAAGAAACAATTAGAGGAACTAGGTGTGAAATTCCCAGAGAAGGGTGATCGCAAGGAAATGTTTGCGGGATTAGATGATCAGGCGAAAGAAAAAGCGAAGTCGATTTTAGAGCAAGGGAAGTCTGGAACATTAACTCGTGAGCAAGTGAAAGAGAAATTGAAAGAGTTAGGCGTAAACCTTCCAGAGAAAGGTAAGCACAAGGACATGTTTGCAAACTTAGATGAGGCGACGAAAGAAAAAGCGAAATCGATTTTAGAGCAAGGGAAGTCTGGAACATTAACTCGTGAGCAAGTGAAAGAGAAATTGAAAGAGTTAGGCGTAAACCTTCCAGAGAAAGGTAAGCACAAGGACATGTTTGCAAACTTAGATGAGGCGACGAAAGAAAAAGCGAAATCGATTTTAGAGCAAGGGAAGTCTGGAACATTAACTCGTGAGCAAGTGAAAGAGAAATTGAAAGAGTTAGGCGTAAACCTTCCAGAGAAAGGTAAGCACAAGGACATGTTTGCAAACTTAGATGAGGCGACGAAAGAAAAAGCGAAGTCGATTTTAGAGCAAGAAAAATCCGGAGCATTAACACGTGAGCAAGTGAAAGAGAAATTGAAAGAGTTAGGCGTAAACCTTCCCGAGAAAGGGAAGCATGAAGACATCTTTACGGGATTAGATGAAGCGACAAAAGAAAAAGCGAAAGCGATTCTAGAAAATGAAAAGAAACAATTAGAGGAATTGAATGTTGATTTGCCACATCATAAATTTTTCATGAAAAAAGATGATAAATAATTGAACTATGCCGTATCTTTCGTGTGGGCAACCGAGGGATATGATACATGCGAGGACCGATTTCTGTAAGCAGAAATCGGTCCCTTTTAATGATTCATTGAAATCTTTTTCATTGTTAGTATGTATCCAAAGATGCAGTAGAAGATTGCAAAACCAACAAACACTTCAGTATATTGGTATTTACCTAATATATAGAAGGAAGCGGCTGGTATAATGGCTACTGCTAAAATACTGTAACTAGGATACTTATATCGATACATAATAGCGAATATAAAAGAAAGAACCGTAGCGATGATACAAAAAATAGCAATCATTATTAGTACACCTCCTATATGAATCATACCATTTTTAGGGAATTAGAGAAATATGGTAACTTCTGTTATAATATAAGGAGAGAAATATTTCTTATGTTATATAAAAAAATATATTGATTTTTTCTAACAATTCAATATAATGGGAAATAACTACAAAATTCGACATCAAGAAGTGATGATGAGGATATGATCAATTTTTTACGATTCTCAGAGAGGGAGGCCTTTGGCTGTGAGCTTCCTAATACGGGAAAATCGATTACCACCTCTGAACTGCAGCAGTGAACGGATATCTAGTAATTGCTTGCCGGCAAAAACCGTTATTTAGACTTGAGAAATTGGTGAAGTGTGTCACTTTACTAATTGAAACAAGGGTGGAACCACGAATACAACACTCGTCCCTTTTTTAGGGAGGAGTGTTTTTTTATTTCATTTTTGCATCACACTAGAATTGGAAGGAGGATACGCAGCATGCATCATGATGAGAAAAACAAAATTGGTTTAACAGTGGCACTTTCTATCGTAGTAGGAACTATTATTGGGTCTGGTGTGTTTATGAAACCAGGGAGCGTATTAGATTACTCAGGGAGTTCTAATATGGCTATTTTTGCTTGGGTAATTGGCGGTCTGTTGACGTTAGCAAGTGGTTTAACAGTAGCCGAAATTGGAGCGCAAATTCCGAAAAATGGTGGGTTGTATACGTATTTAGAGGAGATTTACGGAAGTTTTTGGGGGTATTTATCTGGCTGGATGCAAACGATTGTTTATGGACCAGCTATTATTGGAACGTTAGGTTTGTATTTTAGTTCTTTAATGATTAATTTTTTCTATTTAGATAAAGTATGGAATTTACCAATCGCAATTGGAACGGTTGTGTTTCTAGGCGTTATAAATAGTATGGGAACAAAATATGGAGGTATCGTCCAAACGGTTACGACAGTTGGGAAGATGATTCCAATTATATTAATTGTTGTGCTAGGATTTTGGAAAGGGAATAGTGATATCTTCAACGTAGTTGTACCGATATCAGAAAATCAAAGTATCGGGATGGCAATTTTAGCAACTTTATTTGCTTATGATGGTTGGATTTTACTCGCTTCTATTGGCGGAGAAATGAAGAACCCAACAAAGTTATTACCGAAGGCAATGACAGTTGGTATTTTAATTGTAACTGCTGCTTACGTATTAATTAACTTAGCGTTATTAAATGTATTACCAGCAACGAAAATTGTGGACCTTGGAGAAAATGCAACAGCGACAGCTGCAGGCATGTTACTTGGAGAATATGGCGGGAAAATTATTAGTATTGGTATTATCATTTCTATTTTCGGCTGTTTAAATGGAAAGATTTTAACGTTCCCACGTATTCCGATGTCGATGGCAGAGCGTGGACACCTTCCGTTTTCTAAGTTTATCGCAAAGGCACACGAGAAGTTTAAAACACCAGCGAATGCGATTACTGTTGAAATCATATTAGGAATTATTTTAATGCTTATTAGTGATCCGAATAAGCTATCTGAGATTTCCGTATTCATTATTTATATTTTCTATGTAATGACGTTTATTGGTGTCTTCATTTTAAGAAAGCGTAACAAGGATAAAGAGCGTGCATATAGTGTACCGTTATTCCCGATTGTACCAATCGTTGCGATTTTAGGATCGTTATTTGTACTTGGAAGTGCGATTATTAACGACCCGGTAAGTTGCTTCTTATCAATTGGAATTGTATTTACAGGACTTCCGGTGTATTGGTATTTAAATAAGAAGAAAGAAACTGGAGTTTAATGATTGAAGGCAGGCGTATAATACGCCTGCTTTTTTGCTGTGAAAAAATTGTACTTGCGTCCACTTTCTCTTTTGGTTACTATAATAGTAGTAACCAAAAGAGAAAGTGTGGGGAAAGACTTGAATTTTCGTGTATATATTTTAGCTATTGCGGCTTTTGTAGTCGGAACGGTTGAGCTAATTATAGGAGGAACGCTTGATTTAGTTGCCAATGATTTAGATGTGTCGATTAGTGCAGCTGGTCAGCTTATTACAATATTTTCAGTAGTATTCGCTCTATCAGGGCCAGTTTTATTAGCATTAACAGGCAAGTTTGAAAGAAAGAAATTGTATGTTGTGGCATTATCAATTTTCTTAATTGGAAATATCATTTCGGCATTTAGTGTGAATTACGGAATGTTAATGTTCTCGAGAGTAATTTGTGCAGCGAGTGGATCGCTTATTATTGCACTATCGGTAACACTTGCTTCTAGTGTAGTAGAGCCGCATTTTCGTGCGCGTGCAATTGGAATCATTTTCATGGGTATTAGTGGATCACTCGTACTTGGAGTACCGCTCGGTCTTGTATTAGGAAATGCATACGGATGGCGTGCACCATTTGTATTAATTTCAATATTAACTGTTATGGCGATTGCGTGTATTTCATTATTCTTAACGAAAGTACCACCGACATCGGTATTATCAATAAGAGAACAAATCGCTACGTTAAAGGATAAAAAAATTGTAAGTGCACAGTTAACATCATTTTTATTTTTAACAGGTCATTTAACGCTATACGCATATTTAACGCCGTTTTTAAAAGATGTGATGCATGTTGAAGCAAACTGGATTAGTGTGTTTTACTTCATTTTCGGAATTGCAGCGGTACTTGGAGGTGGCCTTGGCGGCTGGCTTGCGGATAAATGGGGATCGCAGAAAAGTATTATTTCCATCATTATCGTATTTGCATGTGCAATCTTTATGTTGCCGATGATGACATTCTCATTCCCGCTCTTTATTATTATGATGGGACTGTGGAGTATGCTGAGCTGGGCGATTTCACCAGCGCAGCAAAACTATTTAATTGAAATTGCACCAGAATCAGCTGGTATTCAGCAAGGTTTAAATAACTCTGCACTTCATTTAGGGATTGCACTCGGTTCAACGGTGGGCGGAGTTGTTATTGAAAAATCATCTGTTATATATAACGCTTGGGTAGGCGGCGTTTTCATTATATTGGCACTGCTTTGTGCGATTTTCTCTATTACGAGAGGACGCTCGAATCAGCTTACGAAAGAAGAATCTATCGTTTGATAGGTTCTTTTTTTGTGTAAAAAATTGCAGGGGTTAGTAGAGAAATGAAGAAGGAAGTATATAGCGAGGTGATAGTATATGGATTATTCAATTATTGGTTTTATATTCACAGTACTTCCGTTATTTGTGATTGTTTTTGTATTTAGATGGGTTCGTTTCCTCTATCAAAATTCAGAGAAACAAGTGGAGCAAAACGAGAAAATTATTGAGCTGTTGATGCAGATAAAGGAGCAAAAAAAATCGTGAAATGACCGTTCTGTATTTACAAATCAAAACCATCCGAAAAACCAACTACATAAAATTGAATTAGCGAAGGCATAAAAAAGACCTGTACCAAAAGAGTATGTAAAACTCCTTTTGGTACAGATTTTTTCATGTGAGAAATTACTATAGGAATGTATTAATACCTCAATTTCATCAACAAACTCTTAATTTCCTCATCTTCCATAAAGAGATCATGGTGCTTCTCTGTAATCTTCGCAAGTGCAACGTCATGATAGAAGAACTCCGTAAAGAACTTCACGAAAGGTTGTGACATTGTTTTCATCGCTTGCCATGATTCTTGCTCTACACCAGCAAATAAAATTTCGCGGTCGTCAACGATGAGTAGTAAATAACGCTCTAATGCGTTAGGTTCTTCAGTTGGGATTAGAAAATGCATGTTTTCTAACTCTGTTTTTACTTTTCCAACTATGAGGGACTCGACTTGGACGCCTTGTTTTGCTTTTTGTTCTAGTAAAGGAAGATATTCTAAAAGGGTATCATTCCATGCGGAGATGCGTATGGATTCTTTCGCATCTTCTACAAGTTGCCTACTTTGTACTTTAATAGAAGACTGCATTTTTAAACTCCAAACGCGGTCATCTGTAAATGACTTTTTAGAAATATTATTTTCAAGTTCTTTAATATTAGATTGGAATTCTGTCGTTAACTTTTCAATTGCTAGCTTGAGTGGTAATGCTGTATACAATTTTTTCTTTTCAGAAACAGAATCCATCACCATCCCTTTATCAATGAGTCGTGCTAACACTTCGTATATTTTTGCTTTTGGAACACCTGAATGTTTAACGATAGTCGTTGCATCTAATGGGTCATTGCTTGATACGACAACTTCATAAGCTTGGCTTTCATATTGTGAGAAACCGAATTTTTGTAGCATAGTTCCCTCCGAACGAATGAGATTATATGTTAAGGATAATGAACTATTTGTTTTTACACAAGTGTCGAGATAATAACTAAGCTGATTGAAATGAGAATAAATTTCAATTTTTTAAACTATATGGATTGAGCTTTCTAATTTATCTATTATACTTAATATAGTGATTAATACAATTAAATTCATCGAGAAGGGGATGCTTGAGGGAAGATGTTGAGAAGTTTACGTTTAAAAATTGCGGTAGTATTTTCGGTGCTTATTTCTATGATGTTTGTAATATTAGGTACAGCTGTGTATCAATTGCAAAAAGAGAAAGAAACGCACTCCTTAGACCAGTATTCTGAAAATACGATGGATCTTGTGACAGAGCAGTTAACTGCATTTATGCAGCGAATTGAAGAAGATATGGGGCATTATGGAACTCATGATGATATTCAAAACATGCTACAAGATGGGGTTACTCCAGAAGAGGAGAGTTTTATTTTAAAGGAATTTTCAAGGTTTAAAAAGAATCATCCTGATATTTTAGATGTCTACATAGGGACGAAAGATAAAAAAACGTTGAGCGCAAATCTTGCTGATGGGGGAAAAGTACCTGAAGGATATGATCCAACAAGTCGTCCGTGGTATAAAACATCCGAAGCAGATACAAAATCGATTATTTGGGGACAACCACAATATGAAATCGCGACAGGTAAGTTAAGTATTGGAGTTTCAAAAGCCATTGTCGGGCAAGATGGTTCTGTGTTAGGTGTTGTAGCAATGGATGTATCGCTAGGAACGATTCAGAAGTTGCTCCATAATATTCAATATAATAATGGCGGAGAAATGTTTATTGTAAATGATAAAAATATTGCCATTGTGTACCCGGAGAAAGTAGGAAAAGATGTTTCGAAAGAACCACTTGTTAAAAGCTTAAATAAAGATGAAACGAAATTTGCGGCGGCGACATTAGGCGGAAAAGATGTAGTAGCTTATAGTCAATTGTTTGATAAGATGAAATGGAAAATCGGGATTGTATATCCGAAAGAGTCCATTGATAACTTACTAATAGAAACAAGAAATACGGTTATTTTAACGGCGTGTATAAGTTTATTAATTGGAATAGTTGCATCATATATATTCTCAAGAAGATTAGCAAGACCATTACAACTATTAACAAATCACGTTCAAAAAGTAGCGGAAGGTGATTTAACACTACAAATGAAGGTGACAAGTAAAGATGAGGTTGGTACGCTTACGAATCACTTTAATGATATGGTTGAGCAAATGAATGAAATGGTAAGTAAAATTAAAAATAGTGTATCGACAGTACAGCAATCGACTCACAATCTGCATTATTTAACGAATGAAACTGTAGCAGCTAGTAGAGAAGTTTCAGGTGCAATGGATGATGTGAGCGGAGGCGCGTCTACTCTTGCTAATAGTGTAGAGGAGGTTTCAGCGCAACTTGAAAATATGGCGCAGTCGATGGAAGAAATGAATAGTTCCGTTGGTGAAATAAAGGGAGTGACTGGCAAGGCGGAAGAAGCATCTAAGCAGGGACTCAATACGATGCGGAATTTAGTTCGTACAAGAGAACAATCATCTTCTATCGTTGTTCATACGGAAGAAGCATCAGGTAAGTTAGAGCAAAGGGTTGGATCGATTCAAAATGTGGTGGAACTTATAAAAGGTCTTTCGGATCAAACGAATTTACTGGCTTTAAACGCTTCAATTGAAGCAGCACGTGCAGGTGAGCAAGGTAAGGGCTTTGCTGTTGTTGCGGAAGAGGTTCGAAAATTAGCTGAACAATCAAAAGAGGCAACGAGTGAGATTGCAATAATGATTAGCGATGTGCAGTTAGAAGTAAAACGAGTTGTAGAAGTTGTAAGTAAATTGAAAGACATTGCGGATGTACAAAAAAAAGTTACGACAGAGGCAGAGGCTGAATTCCGCACAATTATGTCAGTTGTAAGCACAATTAGTACATCAGTTGGAAAAATTGTAGAAGAGGTAAATAACATAGGTCACGAGCAAGAAGAAATTACAGAAGTTATGCAAACAATTGCTAGCACGAGTCAAGAGAGTGCGGCTGTTTCTGAAGAGGTAAATGCAGCAACTGAGTCACAAGTGAATCATTTAGAAAAAGTAGCTCATACGATGGAAAGTTTGACAGGGAATATGCAGGACTTAGAAAGATTGGTTGAGCAGTTTAAAGTAGAAGAGTAACGTATTAGTAAAATGATGAGGATTTCGGTAAAATAGATAATGGATATATAAGAAGCAGTTATAGGAGGAAGATTATTATGGCAATTGTTGATGTATCGATTATTCCAGTAGGAACAGGTAATCCAAGTGTTAGTGAATATGTAGCAGAAGTACAAAAGGTGCTAGAGAAAAATGCTGATCGCGTGAAGTATCAATTAACACCGATGAATACAGTAATTGAAGGAGATCTTCCTGTCATTTTAGAAGTCATTCAACAAATGCATGAAGTTCCATATACGAAAGGTGCACAGCGCGTTGCGACAACAATTCGTATCGATGATCGTCGTGATAAAGTAAGCACGATGGAGAAGAAATTAAACTCTGTTCGATCAAAATTATAAGAAGAAGCAGCGATTTTCGCTGCTTTTTTCATATAGGAGGAAAATAAGATGAGTGAAAAGTTTAATGAGCAGTTTGATGGCTTGCTAGAGAAATACACGGAACTATTACTTGGAGAGAGCAACGAAGAGCGTAAAGAGCAGGTACAGAAATGGGCACTTTATTCTTATATGGCTAAGACGATGCCAGCTTTAGTGAAACATTGGAATGAGACGTATCCAGATGCAAAAGAAGAGATGGTACAGTTAATTACGAATATTAAAAAGCTGAATGATGAGAAGCGAAATGAGAAGTAAGAAGGCTTGAGATAATGTTACCTCAAGTTTTTGCTATTAATATCCTCATATAATTTACATGAAATATAAATGGTTTTGTGAGCATGTCGAATATTTTCGGCATGCTCATTTTTTCCCTAGTAAACCCGTTTTTTCTGAATGTCGAAAAATATTTTATTCATATTTGCAAACGAGAATATAGGGTTTTAAATGTTTTGATAGTATTTTATAAATTATCTAAATAATTATTTGTATCAAATAATTTTAAACAGTGATATAATTTCGAAGAGGGGTAAAAAACAGATAAATTATAGTCATAGGGGTGAATTACATGGAACAATTAATGCGAAATTCGTTTCTTTTCTTATCTAAAAATAAAGCGCTAACAAAACTGGCTAAAAAGTACGGTTTACGCTTTGGTGCAGGTCGCTTCGTCGCAGGGGAAACGATTGAATTAGCGACAGCTGCAATTAAAGCATTAAATAAGCAAGGTCTTTGTGTAACAATCGATTATTTAGGTGAATTCGTTGATAACGAAGCGGAAGCAAATGAAATGGCTAGCGAATCGATTGAAGCGATTCGTGCAATTGGAAGAGAAGGTCTTAATTCGCAGCTTTCTTTAAAGATGACTTCTATGGGATTAGATATCTCTGACGAAATCGTAATGAACAATATGCGCCGTATTTTAGAAGCTGGAAAAGAAAATGGTGTGTTTATTACAATTGATATGGAAGACTATACGCGCTGCGGGAAAACAATTGATATCTTTAAACAATTAAAATCTGAATACGATAATATTGGTACTGTTATTCAAGCTTACTTATATCGTACAGAAAAGGATATGGAAGATTTAAACGCTTATAATCCTAATTTACGTCTTGTAAAAGGGGCCTATAAAGAACCTGAAGAAGTAGCGTTCCCGGAAAAGAAAGATGTAGATGACAATTATAAAAAGATTATTAAAATGCACTTATTAAATGGAAATTACACTGCAATTGCTTCACATGACGAAGCGATTATTGAATATACGAAACAACTTGCCGAAGAACACAACATTCCAAGGGATCAATTTGAATTCCAAATGTTATTTGGTATTCGTACAGAGCGTCAACTTGAGCTAGTAAAAGAAGGCTACAAAATGCGCGTTTACGTACCTTATGGAAACGACTGGTATGGCTATTTCATGCGTCGTCTAGCAGAACGTCCAGCAAACGTTGCGTTCGTATTAAAAGGTATGATCAAAAAATAACCAAGGAGAAAATACTCCTTGGTTATTTTAATTGCTGAAATGCGTAGTTTGCCATTTTCTTCGTATCAGGGTATAGCTGTGTACGAGTAGAAGATAACACGACGTTAATGACGCGTTTACCGTCTTTTTCATCAACTGTTACGACTGTGTATTTTCCGAGTGCTGATAAACCGCTTTTACTTCCAATCGCATATGGATCGTCATATAGTTCTTCTCGTCCATAGTTTGCAATTTTTGGAGAGCGCTCTGAAGTATGTAGAGTAGTACGTGTTGAGTTCATATAATCTAAAACAATTGGATACTTTAATGCTTCTTTCGTAATAATAGCAATGTCATAAGGTGATACTTTATTTCCAAGTGCATCAGCACCACTTGCGTTTTTGAAAGTCGCATGCTTTGTACCAAGTTCCTTCGCTCTAGCATTCATCATTTTCACAAACTCTTCTTTTGATCCCGCAATATGTTCAGCGATTGACTCAGCGATTGGGTCTGCACTAATAATAAGCATAAGTTTTAATGCCTCATCACGTTTTAACTTTTCACCCGCGCGAAGCTTAATCTTCTTACTTTGACTTTCCGTTTTAATCGCATTCGCTGTAACCGTAATTTCTTCATCTTCTTTTACATTCTCTAGTAAGAGTAAGGTAGTCATCATTTTCCCTATACTAGCGGGATAAGAGCGTTCATCTTCCCGTTTTCCATACAAAGTTTCACCTGTGTCTGCATCGATTGTAATCCCGTATTGCCCAGTAATACTAGGTTGATCTGCTTTTACAGCTTGTTGTCTGTGAGCATAAGAGAAGAAAATCATCCCTGTAAATAGTGTGGCGATCATTACAATCATAATTACTGTTCGTTTCATCGTCGTTCCCTCTTTTGTTTTCCATATGTACAAATAAATTGGGCAGAAAAAGCAGCCATTAATCATTATGCCACGTTCTCTGCCCAAAAATATAGCGTTATTTTTCGCCCATATTATGCTTCTTATATTGTTGGTTATTGCTTTGACGCCCTTTTTCAACACCGTGATTATGCGGACCTGCATTTCCAGTTACACTTGCTGCGCTAATTCCAGCTTTTGAAGGGTTCTTCTTAAGTTTTGCCATATATATTCCTCCAGTTTCGTCAGATTATAAAAAAGGAAAAGTGCATTTTAATAAAGAAAATACACATGTATAGCATAGCCAAATGAAAGAAATATATTTATTTCAGAAAATTTTATCAATAAATATATTGCGAAAATTCAAACTGTATCATATATTTATTAGTAGAGGCTCACTCATTGATTGCGACTTATGTCGAAAAATTGAATGAGCATTCATTCAAGAATAGGGGGAGAAATGGATGTTCCAAATTAAAAAGGCTGCTGTTCTAGGTTCAGGCGTAATGGGTTCAGGGATTGCGGCACACTTAGCTAATATTGGTATTCCGACATTATTGCTTGATATTGTACCACCGGCGCTTACGAAGGAAGAAGAAGCGAAGGGACTTACATTAGAACATAAAAGTGTGAGAAATCGTTTTAGTAACACGGCTTTGCAAAAACTAGTAAAGCAAAAACCAGCTCCTCTGACAGTGAAAGGTAATCTAGCGCTGATTGAAGCAGGTAACTTTGAAGATGATCTTGAGCGTCTTGCTGATGTAGATTGGATTATTGAAGTAGTAGTTGAAAACTTAGATATAAAGAAGAAACTATTTGAAAAAGTAGATGCTGTTCGTAAATCAGGCTCAATTGTGAGTTCAAATACATCAGGCATTTCCGTTGAAAAAATGGCAGAAGGTCGTTCAGACGACTTCCAGAAACACTTCTTAGGAACACACTTTTTTAACCCACCACGATATTTAAAACTTCTAGAGGTAATACCGACGAAAGAAACTGATCCACAAGTATTAAGCTTCATGAAACTATTTGGCGAAGACGTTCTTGGAAAAGGCGTTGTTATCGCAAAAGACACACCAAACTTTATTGGAAACCGCATTGGTACGTATGGCTTGCTTGTAACGCTTCAAGAAATGATTAAGCGTGGCTATAGCATTGGAGAAGTTGACTCTGTAACAGGTCCATTAATTGGTCGTCCGAAGAGCGCAACGTTCCGCACATTAGATGTTGTTGGTTTAGATACATTTGTACACGTTGCAAATAACGTATATGAAAATGTACAAGAAGAAGAGCGTGATGTATTTAAAGTACCAGCCTTCATGCATGACATGCTTGATAAAAAATGGCTTGGAAGTAAAACGGGTCAAGGCTTCTTCTTAAAACAAGGGAAAGAAATTTTAGAATTAAATCCAGAAACGATGGAATATGGAGCGCGCAAAAAATTAAAAGCTGCATCCGTAGAGTTAAGTAAGCAAGAAAAAGGATTAGCGAATAAATTGAAAGCGCTTGTATACGCGAAAGATCGTGCAGGAGAGTTACTATGGAACATTATCACACCAACTCTTTTATATTCTGCAAAACTTCATAAAGAAATTGCTGACGATATCGTTGCAATTGACCAAGCGATGAAATGGGGCTTCGGCTGGGAGCAAGGACCATTTGAAATTTGGGATGCAATCGGCGTTGAAAAGTCCATTCAAAAGATGGAAGAAAACGGCGCAAATGTTCCTGCTTGGGTGAAAGAAATGGTAGAGAAAGGTTTTGCTACTTTCTATAAACATGATAATGGCGATAGCTACTATTACGATAACGGTGAATATAAGCTAATCGAACGTAACAAAAAAGCAATTTCGCTTAAGCAATTAAAAGCGAAAAACGGTGTGTTAAAGAAAAATAGCGGAGCGAGCTTAATTGATTTAGGCGACGGCATCCTTTGCTTAGAATTCCATTCGAAGAGTAATGCAATCGGTATGGATATTACGCAAATGATTAACTACGCTGTTGATGAAGTAGAGAAAAATTATAAAGGTCTTGTTATCGGAAACCAATCGAAGAACTTCTGCGTTGGTGCGAACCTTGCAATGATCTTAATGGAAGCACAAGATGACAACTACTTTGAAATTGAGTGGGTTGTGAAAAACTTCCAAGATGCAATGACGAAAATTAAGTATTCTTCTAAGCCAGTTGTAGCAGCGCCATATGGTATGACGCTTGGCGGCGGTACAGAAGTTTGTTTACCAGCAGCGAGCATTCAAGCTTCTAGCGAAACATATATGGGCTTAGTAGAAGTAGGTGTTGGCTTAATCCCTGGCGGAGGCGGTAACAAAGAGCTATACATTAAACACTTAAACAAAATGGCAAATGGTGTAGAATTCGACTTGCAAAAAGTTGCGAATAAAGTATTTGAATCCGTAGCGATGGCGAAAGTTTCTACATCAGCGCAAGAAGCTGTATCGAACAATTTCTTAGGCGATAAAGACGGTATTAGTGTGAATGGTGATCACTTACTATATGATGCGAAACAAAAGGCACTTTCTTTATATGAAACGGGTTATAAAGCGCCGATTCGTAAAAAGATACCAGTTGTTGGTGAAACAGGCTATGCAACGCTTGTACTTGGTGCAGAAGCAATGCATTTATCAGGTTACATTTCTGAACATGATCTTCACATTGCGAAGAAACTTGCATATGTCATTGCGGGCGGAAAAGTGCCGTACGGAACAGAAGTTGATGAGCAGTATTTATTAGATGTAGAACGTGAAGCATTTATTAGCTTAGTAAGTGAGATGAAATCACAAGCAAGAATGCAGCACATGCTTGTAAAAGGAAAGCCATTACGTAACTAATAACGAGGGGAGATATCGTTCATGAGAGAAGCTGTCATTGTTGCGGGAGCAAGAACACCAATTGGAAAAGCAAAGAGGGGTTCATTAAAAACAGTTCGTCCTGACGATCTAGGGGCGTTAGTAGTAAAGGAAACGTTAAAGCGTGCGAATTATGAAGGGCCAATCGACGATTTAATTTTCGGTTGTGCGATGCCAGAAGCAGAGCAAGGCTTAAATATGGCTCGTAATATCGGCGGGCTAGCAGGACTTTCTTACGATGTTCCAGCTATTACAATTAACCGTTACTGTTCTTCTGGTTTACAAAGTATCGCTTACGGAGCAGAGCGTATTATGCTAGGGCACTCTGAAGCTGTATTATCAGGCGGAGCGGAATCAATGAGTTTAGTTCCAATGATGGGGCACGTTGTTCGTCCGAATAGTCGCCTTGTAGAAGCAGCTCCAGAATATTATATGGGTATGGGACATACAGCAGAGCAAGTTGCTGTGAAATATGGAATTTCTCGTGAAGAGCAAGATGCATTCGCGGTAAGAAGTCATCAACGTGCTGCAAAAGCATTAGCTGAAGGGAACTTTGCGGATGAAACAGTAGCTGTAGATGTAATGTTACGCACTGTTGGAGCAAACAACAAACTGCAAGAAGAAACACGTATTTTCGCACAAGATGAAGGTGTAAGAGCGGAGACGACGCTAGACATTTTAGGTAAATTACGTCCAGCATTTAACGTTCGTGGTTCTGTAACGGCTGGTAACTCTTCACAAATGAGTGATGGAGCAGCATCTGTACTATTAATGGATCGTGAAAAAGCAGTGAGCGATGGCATGAAGCCACTTGCGAAATTCCGTTCATTTGCAGTAGCTGGTGTACCACCAGAAATAATGGGTATCGGTCCAATTGCTGCAATTCCGAAAGCGTTAAAATTAGCTGGTTTAGAGCTATCTGATATCGGTCTATTCGAACTAAATGAAGCATTCGCTTCTCAATCTATCCAAGTTATTCGTGAACTTGGTTTAGATGAAGAAAAAGTGAACGTAAACGGCGGTGCAATCGCACTTGGACATCCACTTGGCTGTACAGGAGCAAAACTAACACTATCCCTTATTCACGAAATGAAACGCCGCAACCAACAATTCGGTATCGTAACAATGTGTATCGGCGGCGGAATGGGAGCAGCGGGAGTATTTGAATTATTATAAAAAGTGCAGGTGGCTTGCTTAGAACAAGAGGGCGTTGGAAGCCCTGACGAAGAGGCGCTTTTTGCCTCACAGGAAGGGGTGAAACGACCGACTGTTCTAGCCACCGGAACTGGATTATAAAAAAGTGTAAGCGGCTCGCTCAGAATGTGAGGGGGATGGAGCTTCAGATGTAGAGGCGCTTTTTACCTCGCAGGAAGAAGTGAAGCCACCGGAACTAGATTTAAAAAAAGCGCAGGCGGCTTACTCAGAACGACAGGACGCTAAAGCAAAGAATGGAAGCAACAAAAGGTTATAAAAAATAAAAATGAGAGCTAGCTTCTTTCAAAATGAGAAAAGCGACTTATGAAAATATAAAGGAGGAAATTTTCATGGAAAAAACAGTAGGAAGTGCGGTTAAAGGCGGTAGCTTTTTAGTTGATGAGATTACGATTGATCAAGTGTTTACGCCAGAAGATTTTTCATCTGAGCATAAAATGATTGCAAAAACGACAGAGGACTTTATCGTAAATGAAGTTCTTCCAGAGCTTGAATATTTAGAGCAACACGAGTTTGATCGTTCTGTGCGTCTTTTAAAAGAAGCTGGTGAACTTGGTTTATTAGGCGCTGACGTACCAGAAGAGTACGGCGGAATTGGCCTTGATAAAGTAAGCTCAGCGTTAATCGCAGAGAAATTCTCGCGTGCTGGTGGTTTTGCAATCACTCACGGTGCTCATGTCGGTATCGGATCGTTACCAATCGTATTATTCGGTAACGAAGAGCAAAAGAAAAAATATTTACCACTACTTGCAACTGGTGAAAAATTAGCTGCATATGCATTAACTGAGCCAGGTTCTGGATCTGATGCATTAGGTGCGAAAACAACTGCACGTTTAAATGCAGAAGGTACACATTACGTATTAAATGGTGAAAAACAATGGATTACAAACTCTGCATTCGCTGACGTATTTATCGTATACGCAAAAATAGACGGCGAGCACTTCTCAGCATTTATCGTAGAGAAAGAATACGCTGGTGTATCTACAAGCCCTGAAGAGAAGAAAATGGGTATTAAATGTTCATCAACTCGTACGTTAATTTTAGAAGATGCGTTAGTACCGAAAGAAAACTTACTTGGTGAAATCGGTAAAGGTCATATTATCGCGTTCAACATTTTAAATATCGGCCGTTATAAATTAGGAGTTGGTACAGTTGGATCTGCGAAACGTGCAGTAGAAATTTCAGCACAATATGCAAACCAACGTCAACAATTCAAACAACCAATCGCTCGTTTCCCATTAATTCAAGAGAAACTTGCGAATATGGCAGCAAAAACATATGCAGCTGAAAGCTCTGTATATCGTACAGTAGGTTTATTCGAAAGCCGCATGAGCACGTTATCTGAAGAAGAAGTAAAAGACGGTAAAGCAGTAGCAGCTTCTATCGCTGAATATGCAATCGAGTGCTCTTTAAATAAAGTATTCGGTTCTGAAGTGTTAGATTATACAGTAGATGAAGGTGTTCAAATTCACGGTGGTTATGGATTTATGGCAGAGTACGAGATTGAAAGAATGTACCGCGATTCTCGTATTAACCGTATTTTCGAAGGAACGAACGAAATTAACCGCCTAATCGTACCAGGTACGTTCTTACGTAAAGCGATGAAAGGTGAATTACCACTTCTTCAAAAAGCACAAAAATTACAAGAAGAGTTAATGATGATGATGCCAGAAGAAGTAGGCGATGAGCCATTAGCACTTCAAAAATATTTAGTAAAGAACGCGAAGAAAATCGGTTTAATGGTAGCTGGATTAGCAGCTCAAAAATACGGTAAAGCATTAGATAAAGAGCAAGAAATTCTTGTGAATATCGCTGACATCGTAAGTAACCTTTACGCAATGGAATCAGCTCTTCTTCGTACAGAAAAAGCAATTAAAACAACTGGTCTTGAAAAGAATAAACAAAAAGTATTATACACTGAAGTATTCTGCCAAGAAGCATTCAACGAAATCGAAGCAGATGCGAAAGAAACACTTATCGCAGTTGAAAATGGCGACATGCTGCGCATGATGTTATCATCATTACGTAAATTAACTCGCCACACGCCACTTAATGTAATTCCGAAGAAGCGTGAAATCGCTGCGAAAATTTTAGAAGATGAGCGTTACACAGTTTAATAGATGAAAGAGAACCAGTAGCCGGTTGGCTGCTGGTTTTTTGTTGATGGATTCTTGAAAAGGATTGTTTTACATATGTATTTGTAAACAGCTTTTTTTTCATGGAGGTAAAGGAGATGAATTTAATAAAGGTAGAAACAGTTCATCAAATAGCATTTTTACCGCGTCTATTTCCGATTAACTGTTACTTTGTCGAAGAAGAAACAGGATTAACGTTAATTGATGCAGCTTTGCCATTTTGTGCAAAGAAGATTTTAGAAGCGGCTCAAAAACTAGGAAAACCGATTACGAATATTGTTATAACACATGCACATGATGACCATGTAGGAGCGCTTGATGCTATAAAACAAGAACTGCCGAATGTTTCGGTCTATATTTCTGAAAGAGATGCAAGTTTACTTGAAGGGGATTTGTCACTGCAAATAGGGGAACCAGACACGCAGGTAAAAGTAAGTGTGTCAAAAAGGATAAAGACGATTCCAGATATTCTTCTTCAAGAGGGAGATCAAATTGGTTCTCTTGTAGCAATTGCAGCTCCAGGTCATACACCGGGATCAATGGCGTTTTTAGACACGAGAAATGATGCACTCATTGTTGGGGATGCATTTCAAACGAGAGGAGGAGTGGCGGTAGCAGGGCAATTAAATTGGCTTTTTCCATTTCCTATGTTTGGTACGTGGGATGCAGAAGTTTCATTAACAAGCGCTCAGAAATTGCTGGAGTATAAGCCGTCTATATTAGCGACAGGGCATGGGAAGATGATTAAAGATCCGTTAGTGCAAATGCAACGGGCGATTGAAGAAGCGGAAAGGAATTTAACAAGAAAGAGCCTCAAATAATTTTGAGGCTCTTTTTGCTAGATGATATTATTTTGCTGGTTTTAAAAATGTGTATATGGCTAAGGAAAAACAAAGGAAAATAAATACGATAGGATCTTGATATGGATTAGGTTCAGAGCCTTTCTGGATTTCTGTAAGGAAGTCATGTGTTTTCATGTTTATTTCTCCTTTCATTAATAATTTATTATTTGGTGTAAAAGAAGACGAGAGATGATGAATAAGAAAAATGGTGGAATTGCAAAGAATGAGAAGTATTTTAAAGGGATTTTCATGTTAATTATTTTATAGTATATGCCTATATTTTAATGTGAAAATAAAAGTTAAAAATATGTAATTTTGCATATTCGAACACGCGTGTAAAAAAATGAAAATTAGGCTTTGTATACTGCGACTTTTTTTATGCATACAATCCAAAAAAAACCAAATACTAATGACGAATGAAAAAAGAAAGGCGGGTATGTTCTATGCAAAATTTAACAGAGCTTGAAGTAGAAAACTTACGTCATTTAATTGGTGGTCATGCGACGATTATTAACAAATTGGACCAGTATGCACAGGCTTGTACAGATCCAGAGTTGAAACAAATGCTACAAAAGGATGCGCAAGATGCACGAAATACGAAACAGCAGTTAATGACTTTTTTAGGATAGGAGGAAGAGAGAAATGAATGAAAAAGATATGGTAAACGATTATTTAGCAGGGTTAAATTCAAGTTTAACAAGTTATGCAAATTATATTTCTCAGTCTGATAATGAACAGTTACATCAAACGTTAATTCAAATTCGTAATCAAGATGAATCTCGTCAACGTAATATGTATGAATACGCAAAGCAAAAAAGTTATTATAAGCCGGCAGCGCCTGCTAATCCAATGATTGTACAACAATTAAAAAGTCAATTAAGTGCGGAATAGCGCGATGAATGAAACGAGCGAATGGATTCGCTCGTTTTTTTGTTTGGTATATGTCAATAAATACATAATAAATATTTTTCCAGTTGTAACAAATATGACAAAAATTAAATATAACAATTCACAAAAAGGACAAAAACTTTGCTCAACATTTCACAAAGTATCCATGGTTTCTATCGTGAGAACCTCTATAATTAGGAGTGTAAAGAACGAAAGAAATAGACTACATAATCAATTGGGAGAGATTGCTATGAATAGAAACACAAGAAAAATTGCAATTATCGGTACTGGATTAGTTGGATCAAGCTGTGCGTATTCCATTGTAAACCAAGGGATTTGCGAAGAGCTATTGTTAATTGATATAAATCATGAACGTGCAGTTGGAGAAGCGATGGATTTATCGCACTGCATTAACTTTACAAATACAAGAACAAAAGTATATGCAGGAAGTTATGAAGACTGCAAAGATATGGACATTGTCATTATTACAGCAGGACCAGCGCCGAAGCCTGGACAAAGTCGTTTAGACACTTTAGGAGCAAGCGCTAAGATTATGGAAGGTATTGTTGGCGGCGTAATGGAAAGTGGATTTGATGGCATTTTCTTACTCGCATCGAACCCAGTTGACATTATTACATATCAAGTGTGGAAGCTATCTGGATTACCTAGAAATCGTGTGATTGGTACAGGTACATCACTAGATTCTTCTCGCTTAAGAACAATTTTATCTGAAATGTTACATGTAGATCCTCGCAGTATTCATGGGTATTCATTAGGAGAACATGGTGATTCTCAAATGGTTGCTTGGTCTCACGTAACTGTTGGTGGAAAACCGATTCTGCAAATTTTAGAGGAACAAAAAGAACGATTTGGTGAAATAGATTTAGATGAAATTGTGGAGAAGACTGCAAAAGCTGGATGGGAAATTTATAAGCGTAAAGGAACTACTTATTACGGAATTGGAAATTCTTTAGCTTATATTGCGCGCTCAATTTTCAATGATGATCACCGTGTTATCGCTGTTTCAGCTATTTTAGATGGTGAATATGGCGAATACGATATTTGTACAGGAGTACCAGCAATTATTACTAGAGACGGTATAAGAGAAGTGGTAGAACTGAACTTATTAGAAGATGAAGAAAGCCGCTTTGCGAAATCAAACGATGTTTTACGCGATTATATGAAAACAATTAGTTACTAAATTATAGGAGAAGGTGAAACAAATGAAGGAATATATAATGTCTCGTGTGTTTAAAGCTTCTGCCGGAATCGCACAGGGTATCTTCGTATCCCTTGGAATTGGTTTACTGATCGAAAATATAGGAAGAATTGTTGATATCCCATTACTTATTACAATCGGAGTTGTTGCAAAATCACTTATGGCACCAGCAATTGGAGCCGGGATTGCTTTTATGCTCGGTGCAAACGGGCTCGTAATTTTCTCGGCGATGGTAGCTGGAGCAATTGGAGCTGGTTCAATTTCAATTACTGAAGCTGGTCTCATCATTAAAACAGGTGAACCGATCGGTGCATTATTAACAGCGACTTTAGCAGTTTATATTGGTAAACGATTAAGTGGAAAAACTGCTTTAGATATGATGCTCGTTCCATTTGCAGCAATATTAGGTTCTGGTTTAGTCGGTATTTGGTTAGCTCAAAATATTAGCCCAGTTTTAAATACAGTTGGAGCATTCATTAAAGATAGTTCAGCTGGTAGCCCATTTATCGCTTCTGTCGTGATTGCTGTAGTTTGGGGACTATTACTTATCTCTCCAGCTTCATCAGCTGCTTTAGCGATAGCACTTAGCTTAGATGGTGTTGCGGGAGGTGCAGCACTTGCAGGATGTGTTGCTCAATTTATCGGATTCTCTGTTATTTCAGCGAAAGAAAATAATTTAGGTGGCATATTAGCTCAGGCACTTTGTACTCCAAAAGTACAGTTGCCGAACATTACTAAAAATCCAATGATTCTCGTCCCAACTGTTGTCGCCAGTGCTATAGTGGGCCCAGTATCAGCATTGATTTTCCAACTGGAAGCAGGAAAAGAAATTGCAGGTCTTGGATTAAGCTCTCTTATCGCACCAATTAATTTAATTTCCAGCCAAGGGTGGGAGGTTGTCCCAGCGATGATAATCACTTATATCATCATCCCAGTAGCGGTTTCTTATATACTTTACATTGCTCTTAAAAAAGCAGGTCGTATTCATTCTGGTGATATGACTGTACCGCAATCTTAATTTGAAAATCTCCTTAATATAGGGAAAAGCAGACTGAAGCCACAGTCTGCTTTTTTACATTTTATGATTTCGTTTTACTGGAACGCGTACTGTTTCTTTTGCTAATAATAGTTGAACACCGAAGTATAGTATGCTTGCGAGCGTCATTCCAGAAATGGCGTCTACAAAGGCATGCTGCTTCGTAAATAGCGTTGATAAAATAATAAGCGTACCGAAGAAAGTAAGGATGTAATATTCCAAAGCATGCTGTTCTCTACGCTTAAAGGCAGCTAACATAATTACAAATGTCGTAAGGACATGAATGCTTGGGAAACAGTTTACTGGTTGATCAATACTATAAATATAGCGGACTAGTTCGGAAAATACATCTGTTCCAACGACGGTTGGGCGTGGCACAGTTGTCTGCCAAAAAAAGTAAATCGAAAAACAAGCAAGTTTTCCAAGAATTACACTACTTAAAGTGACATAATATTGCTTTCGATCAGCAAAACAGTAATAAATAAGTGCACCGTATAAGTATGGAAACCAAAGTAAGTAAGGAATAATAAATGCTTTCACAAATGGAATCCAATCATCTACTACAGTTGTGACATCTACTGCGTGAACAGTAGATTTATTTAATACATCGTAAAGGGGACTTACGAGTACGAGTAGAAGTATATAACTTAACGGAAGAAGAGATGAAAGTTTAAATTTCTTCATGATAATCTCCTATGTTTTAGTAATGTAAATAAATTCAATTGATTATAATATAGAAAATCCAATTGGGCTATCGATTTCACTTACATTTTCTTGAATTCACCTTACATTTTTGTCACTTGACTTAAAAGAGGGGGAGGGTGCTATATGAAGCGTTCACTTTATTTCTTATTTTTTATATTGTTATGCCTAGTGGGTACTGGATGTGCCAAGGATAATGAAGGAGATACATTAGAATATAACGGGAGAGCGCTCGTCATTGGAGTTGTTGGTGAAAAGCCGAAAGATACATTTAGAAATATAAAGTTTGAAAACGTGAAGTTAGAAGAGATGCAGGAGAAATCCGAAAAAGTTGATGGTTTTCTCGTCATGAAAGAATATTTTCAAGAAGCATCAAAGGAACAGTATACGGACTTATTTTTATCGTTAAAGAAGCCGGTGTTTTTTATTGGTTTACAAGATAGACCGTATTTGATTTTTACTGAAAAAGATTTAGATTTTGACAATGCTCCAAGGGATAGGGCAATGATGTATACGCAAGGTTTTGTGAATATGGGAAGACCCGAAGGACAATATTGGGGTATAGGGTTATATAATGATACGGTTTCCAATCAAAATATTCATAATATGTATATAGTAGTATTTCAAACCATTTCGGACTATTTAAGTCGATGATGAAGGAGCCTGTAAAAGGGCTTCTTATTTTTTAAATAAACGTTTGTTTAAGATATATGTTCGGTATAGAAAATCATGTTTTCCAACGGTGATATAGAAAAACATGAGATTAATCAAACGTTTGTTTAAGAGGTATGTTCGGTATGGGAAAAGTCATATTTTTCAACGGTGGATGTAGAAAAATATGAAATTAATCAAACGTTTGTTTAAGGTATATGTTCGGTATGAAAGAATCTACGTATTCCAAAGGCTGAGGTAGAAAAATATGAAATTAATCAAACATTTGTTTAAGATATATGTTCGGCATGGAATGAGAAAAAAGTTTTAAAAAAATTATATATTTATTTTTTCTTAATAAATGGCGGAAAAATAAGAAAAATTAGCAGGATTATTAAAAATTATCACGAAATAAGTAAAAGTTTAGCGAATAATCGTTTGAAATAATAAAATGTTTTCTATATGATAAAGGTAAAGGTTAGTAAAAAAGTAGGTGAATTTATGACAGTAACATTTTATTCATATCCAAAGTGTGGCACATGTCAAAAAGCAAAGAAATGGTTTGAGGCAAACGATGTAGCATATGAGATGATTCATATTGTTGAAAATCCACCGTCAAAAGAAGATTTACGTAATTTACATGAGAAAAGTGAATTACCATTAAAAAAATTCTTTAATACAAGTGGAATGCGTTACCGCGAACTTGGTTTAAAAGATAAGTTAAAGGATGCAAGCGAAGACGAAATGTACGAGCTTTTAGCATCTGATGGCATGTTAATTAAACGTCCAATTGTAACAGATGGAACGAGTGTAACACTTGGTTTTAACGAAGAGCAGTTTGAAAGTGCGTGGAAAAAATACCAATAAGGTATTTTTACATAATTAATACATTCACTGGAGGTACAGTCATGAGCATTCCAAATAATTTACGTTACTCTGAAGAACACGAATGGGTAAAAACAGAAGGTAATGCGGTTGTTATCGGTATTACTCATTTTGCACAAGGTGAGTTAGGCGATATCGTATTCGTTGAACTTCCTGAAGTAGGTGCAACAATCCAAGCTGACGAGCCATTCGGAAGCGTAGAATCTGTTAAAACAGTTTCTGAATTATACGCACCTGTAAGTGGTAAAGTTGTAGCAGTAAACGAAGAATTAAGTGACCAACCAGAACTAGTTAACGAATCTCCATACGAGGGTGCATGGATGGTTAAAGTTGAACTTTCTGATGCAAGCCAAGTTGAGAAGTTATTAACTGCAGAAAAATATGCAGAAATGACAAACCAAGACTAATTATAGTCGAAGAAAAAGGACAGCCTTTGTGCTGTCCTTTTTTATGTTGTGTACATAATGAATTTAAAAACATATATATTAATTATTATATAGGAGAACGTTTTTGAAAAAACTTTTTTCATTGTCTAGCTCCAGCGGCTAGAACAGTCGGTCATTTCACGCCTTCACTTGAGGCAAAAAGCGCCTCG
>NZ_JAFEMR010000061.1:0-1550 GCF_016892495.1 Bacillus sp. RIT 809
GTCTGCCGCTCATTTGCGACTTCCTTATGTTAACATCTTCGTTAGTTAATGTCAACCAAGTTTTTCATTTTGTTTTGTCGCTTTCTGCGTTGTTGCTATCGGCGACTTGTTCTATATTACACCTCTATATGCTAATCGTCAACACCTTTTATTCAATTAATAATAAAAAAATTCCCAAAGGTATTTTCTATATTAATTTCAGTTATCCTATTTCTCTATTTCAATGAAAATAATAAAAAAGGACATCCCATTACATACAAGACGTCCTTTTAATTACACATTATATACATGCACTCTTTAAACTATCGTCCTACTCATTCCTTGAGGCGGGACTTTTCTGTCGGGAAATGATAAATAGATCAATTAATTTACTTTTATCCGCCCATACCACTCCAAATAAAACTAAGCCGCCGCCTATTACTATTCTCCACGTTAAAGATTCATTTAATAGAACAATTGAAGCAACAATACTTATTAGCGGCAATGCATTTAAATATAATCCACTTACTGATGCTGTAACTCTCTCTAGTGCTTTATTCCAACACCAATATGCTAAAATTGTCGCTCCAATAACAAGATACATTACACTAAATCCAGTCTTCCAGGTTTCAATCTTTGGGAAACCGTAATAAAAAGTTTCTACCATTGCAAATGGTAATAAAATAACCGATCCAATAATTAAAGTTAATGTTGTAAAAACCTTGTTTGATAGATACTGTTCCTGTTTCGGCTGTTTTAGCAAATAAGAAGGTGCTTAATAAAATAAGGATATCTCCTATTAAAGATACCTCTTGATCAGCATTGTTAGATGAAATTGTAATAAGAAGTACCCCTATAGCCCCCAATATAATACCGATCCAATAATTCGGCTGAATTTTCTCTTTCAAAAAAAACGCTGAAAAAAGAATTGTAACTAATGGCAATGCAGCATCAATGATACTAACATGTAATCCACTTGTTAAAGAAATCCCGTAGGATGTGAACATAAAATACCCAGCTACACCAGTAAAAGATAGCAAACTCATTCTTTTCCATGGAATATGTTTATGTACGATCGCTTTTTGAAGTTGGCCATATGAAAAAAGCATACAAATTCCACCCGCAAAGAAAAGACGAATAAATAACAAAGTAAATGGTTGAATAGATTCTAATGCCCATTTCGTTGGCGCAATTGCCGTCCCCCATAATATAACAGCCACTAATAACATGCATATTTCTTTCATAATCCCCCACACCCATCAAAAAATATATGTTAACTACCTTAATTATAGATTTTTTCTTAAGTAAAATCCTTTAAAACCACAAAAAGGTTATGTGAAAAATAGCCATCCAGCTCTTTTTCGCATAACCTTTTCATATTAGATCAAAAACATTATTGTTCACTCTACAACTAAATTAACATAAAAAGGTAATTCTTACCTTCAATTGATATTTAAACGTATTACTTTATAACCTTCTTATCATTTTAATATCCAAATTTCATTTTATACCGTTTCTATTTCATTATTTTTTCGTCTTTAACGTTATTAAACTTATGGATTTTAACATTT
>NZ_JAFEMR010000062.1:0-1317 GCF_016892495.1 Bacillus sp. RIT 809
TGATATTATCCCCTTTAGGTAGACAGTGTTAAAAAGACCATGTATAAACATGGATGTTACACTATTACTTGGAGGGGATTTTTCATGGCAAAAAAAGGTACAACATTTAATACATACTCAGAAGAAGTAAAGTTAGCAGCTGTTCAAAGTTATTTAAACGGAGAAGGAAGCTACGATATGATAACGGAGAAATATCAGATTAAAAGCTCTACACAACTTAAAAATTGGGTAAAAAAATATAAAGAATGTGGTGAAATTACAGATACTCGTGGGAAAAATAGTGGAATGAAAGGTATACCAAACCCTTTAAAAGGCAAACGTGTTCACTTCAACACCATTGAAGAGGAACGTGACTACTATAAGGCTCAGGTTGAATATTTAAAAAAGCAGTATCCAAATCTGTAAATGGGGGCGTACCAAAATATAAAGAGAGATATCATATCATTGAATCATTAAAGAGAAAATATCCAGTTCTATGGCTTACTAAATTTGCGGGTGTACATCGTTCAAGTTACTATAAGTGGATTCATACAAAAAGCATAAAAGACATGCGACTAGAATCCGATCAACGATTAAAAAAGGTAATACAATCTATTCACGTAAAGCACAAGGAATATGGTTATCCACGTATGAAAATCGCTTTACAAGAAGAAGGTTATTTTATAAATCACAAAAAGGTATATCGCTTAATGAGTGAGCTCAACATTCAGTCTATTATTCGGAAGAAGCGTCGCTTCTTTAAAGGGAACTATTCCAATGTTTTTCCGAATGTTTTAAACCGTGAATTTAAAAATCGTCAACAAAATGAAGCACTTGTTACAGATATTACTTACCTACGATTCCAAGAGGGATTTCGGTATCTTTCTGTTGTACAAGATATTTATAATAACGAAGTTGTTTCTTGGAAAATATCCAAGCGCAATGATAATGAACTTGTATTAGATACAATTGAAATGTTGGCACAAAAAAGAGATGTGCGTGGAACCATTCTCCATTCAGATCAGGGGTTCCAGTACACATCTCATGCCTACAACAAACGACTTTTGGATTTAGGTATCATTGGCAGCCACTCTCGCAAAGGAAACTGCCATGATAATGCCTGTATCGAATCATTTTTCTCCCATTTTAAATCGGAGATGTTGTATTTGAATCATTTTAAAACAGAAGCGGATTTAATACAAGCAATTGAAGAATATATTTACTTTTATAACTATAAACGGTTCCAAAAACGACTCAACCATCGAGCTCCGATAGAATATCGAATCTCGATGGCTGCTTAGTCTTTTTAATACTGTCTACTTGACAGGGATAAGACCA
>NZ_JAFEMR010000063.1:0-919 GCF_016892495.1 Bacillus sp. RIT 809
GTTTGCAGACCTAGCACAATATGATGCAAATGGTGTTCTTTATACGTACACAGTAAAAGAGCATCCGGTAGCGGGATATAAATCGGAAGTAAACGGTTATAACATAACGAATACAAAAGTGGCAAAATTGACAGTAGAAGGAACGAAAACGTGGAAAGATGGAAACGCAACAGACCGTCCGGCAATGGTCAAAGTAGACTTACTACAAAACGGTAACGTAATCAAAACACAAGACGTACTAGCAGTAATGGGTTGGAAATATATATTCGCAGATTTACAAGCATACGATGCAAATGGAGTAGCTTATCAGTATGAAGTGAAAGAACATCCAGTAGCGGGATATCAATCTAGCGTAAGCGGTTATGATATTACGAATACAAAAGTAGGCGAAATAAAAGTAGAAGGAACGAAGACGTGGAACGATAACAACGCAACAGATCGTCCAAGTTCATTTAAAGTAGATTTACTACAGAATGGTAAAGTAGTAGACACAAAAGAAGTAACAGCGGCAACAAATTGGAAGTATACATTTGAAAAACTCCAAGCATACGATACAAACGGAGTAGCTTACATCTATACAGTAAAAGAACAACCAGTAGACGGATACAAATCGGAAGTAAAAGGTTATGACATTACGAATACAAAAGTAGGCGAAACGAAAGTAGAAGGAACGAAAACGTGGAAAGACGGAAACGCAACGGATCGTCCAAGCACGGTTAAAGTAGATTTACTACAAAACGGTAAAGTAGTAGATACGAGAGAAGTAACAGCGGCAACAAACTGGAAGTATACATTTGAAAAACTCCAAGCATACGATACAAACGGAGTAGCTTACATCTATACAGTGAAAGAACAGCCAGTAGACGGATATAAATCCGAAGTAAAAGGTTATGACATTACAAATACAAAAGTAGCACAG
>NZ_JAFEMR010000064.1:0-852 GCF_016892495.1 Bacillus sp. RIT 809
TTGAAAATTGGAGCGGAAGACGGGATTCGAACCCGCGACCCCAACCTTGGCAAGGTTGTATTCTACCACTGAACTACTTCCGCAAGACATGTATGAGATATTTTATTAAAAGTGCGGGTGAAGGGAGTCGAACCCCCACGCCAAAGGCGCCAGATCCTAAGTCTGGTGCGTCTGCCAATTCCGCCACACCCGCATATTTTTTTAAGAAAATGGTGAGCCATGAAGGATTCGAACCTTCGACCCTCTGATTAAAAGTCAGATGCTCTACCAACTGAGCTAATGGCTCTTAATGGCTGGGCTAGCTGGATTCGAACCAGCGCATGACGGAGTCAAAGTCCGTTGCCTTACCGCTTGGCTATAGCCCAATAATTAAGAAATGGTGGAGGGGGGCAGATTCGAACTGCCGAACCCAAAGGAGCGGATTTACAGTCCGCCGCGTTTAGCCACTTCGCTACCCCTCCGACATATATGGTGGAGGATGACGGGATCGAACCGCCGACCCCCTGCTTGTAAGGCAGGTGCTCTCCCAGCTGAGCTAATCCTCCATTTTGCCTGGCAACGTCCTACTCTCACAGGGACAAGGTCCCAACTACCATCGGCGCTAGAGAGCTTAACTTCCGTGTTCGGTATGGGAACGGGTGTGACCTCTCTGCCATCATTACCAGACTATATTTATTTGAGACAAACATCATTATACTTGATTCACTTAGAAAGTCAATAAGTTTTTTATATTCTCTCGTTTTTGCTTGGCGACGTCCTACTCTCACAGGGACAAGGTCCCAACTACCATCGGCGCTAGAGAGCTTAACTTCCGTGTTCGGTATGGGAACGGGTGTGACCTCTCTGCCATCG
>NZ_JAFEMR010000065.1:0-701 GCF_016892495.1 Bacillus sp. RIT 809
GCACGGGATCGTAACTCGCCGGTTCATTCTACAAAAGGCACGCCATCACCCATTAACGGGCTCTGACTATTTGTAGGCACACGGTTTCAGGATCTCTTTCACTCCCCTTCCGGGGTGCTTTTCACCTTTCCCTCACGGTACTGGTTCACTATCGATCACTAGGGAGTATTTAGCCTTGGGAGATGGTCCTCCCAGATTCCGACGGAATTTCACGTGTTCCGCCGTACTCAGGATACATTCAAGAGAGAACGAAGTTTCGACTACGGGGTTGTTACCCTCTGTGACGGACCTTTCCAGGTCGCTTCGTCTACCTCGTTCCTTTGTAACTCCGTATAGAATGTCCTACAACCCCAAGAGGCAAGCCTCTTGGTTTGGGCTAGATTCCGTTTCGCTCGCCGCTACTCAGGAAATCGCATTTGCTTTCTCTTCCTCCAGGTACTTAGATGTTTCAGTTCCCTGGGTCTGTCTTCCATACCCTATGTATTCAGGTAAGGATACCATACCATTACGTATAGTGGGTTTCCCCATTCGGAAATCTTCGGATCAAAGCTTACTTACAGCTCCCCGAAGCATATCGGCGTTAGTCCCGTCCTTCATCGACTCCTAGTGTCAAGGCATCCACCGTGCGCCCTTTCTAACTTAACCAAACTAAAATTAAAAAAATATGAGCTACACTGTTATCTAGTTTTCAAAGAACATAC
>NZ_JAFEMR010000066.1:0-663 GCF_016892495.1 Bacillus sp. RIT 809
AATGTTATCTAGTTTTGAAAGAATATAAAAAAACTTGTTGACTTTCAAAAGTAAATGAGTTATAATAATTCTTGTCTTAAATGAATACAGTCTGGTAATGATGGCAGAGAGGTCACACCCGTTCCCATACCGAACACGGAAGTTAAGCTCTCTAGCGCCGATGGTAGTTGGGACCTTGTCCCTGTGAGAGTAGGACGTTGCCAGGCAATTCGGAGGATTAGCTCAGCTGGGAGAGCACCTGCCTTACAAGCAGGGGGTCGGCGGTTCGATCCCGTCATCCTCCACCATTTAGCCGACTTAGCTCAATTGGTAGAGCAACTGACTTGTAATCAGTAGGTTGGGGGTTCAAGTCCTCTAGTCGGCACCAGTTTTTATTGCAAGAGCCATTAGCTCAGTTGGTAGAGCATCTGACTTTTAATCAGAGGGTCGAAGGTTCGAATCCTTCATGGCTCACCATTTTAATGAAATATGCGGGTGTGGCGGAATTGGCAGACGCACTAGACTTAGGATCTAGCGCCTTTGGCGTGGGGGTTCGACTCCCTTCACCCGCACTTTTAATAAAATAACTCAAACATGTCTTGCGGAAGTAGTTCAGTGGTAGAATACAACCTTGCCAAGGTTGGGGTCGCGGGTTCGAATCCCGTCTTCCGCTCCAATTTTCAG
>NZ_JAFEMR010000067.1:0-613 GCF_016892495.1 Bacillus sp. RIT 809
CGATTTATATCCCGTTACTGGATGTTCTTTTACTGTATACGTATAAAGAACGCCATTTGCATCATATTGTGCTAGGTCTGCAAACGTATAATTCCAATTATTCCCTGCCGTTACATCTTGTGTTTGAATTACGTTACCATTTTGCAATAAGTCTACCTGGATTGTTGTTGGTCGATCTGTTGCATTGTTGTCATTCCAAGTTTTCGTTCCTGCTACTGTTGTTTTTGCATCTTTTGTATTCGTAATGTTATAACCGTTTACTTCCGATTTATATCCCGTTACTGGATGTTCTTTTACTGTATACGTATAGGCATTACCGTCATTATCATACGCAGGTATATTTGCAAATGTATAATTCCAACCGTTTGCTGCTGTTACATCTTGTGTTTGAATTACGTTGCCATTTTGCAATAAATCTACTTGGATTGTTGCTGGTCGATCTGTTGCATTGTTGTCATTCCAAGTTTTCGTTCCTGCTACTGTTGTTTTTGCATCTTTTGTATTCGTAATGTTATAACCGTTTACTTCTGATTTATATCCCGCTACCGGATGCTCTTTTACTGTGTACGTATAAAGAACGCCATTTGCATCATATTGTGCTAGGTCTGCAAAT
>NZ_JAFEMR010000068.1:0-565 GCF_016892495.1 Bacillus sp. RIT 809
CAAAGGCACAACGAGTATTAGCAAGACGTGTACAAGGCTCAGTGCGTTGGAATAAACAACGCATCTGTGTAGCGAAGTTGCATGAAAAGGTCGCCAATCAACGTAAGAATTTCCTTCATCATAAGTCGAAAGAATTGGCTACGAATTTTGACGTTGTAGCAATCGAAGACTTACATATGAAAGGAATGTCACGAGCACTTCGCTTTGGTAAGAGTGTAGCGGATAACGGTTGGAGGATGTTCACGACATTTTTAGCATATAAGCTACAAGAACAAGGAAAACAGCTTGTGAAAATAGATAAATGGTTTCCTTCTACAAAGATGTGTAGTCGTTGTGGAAACAAAAAAGAAATGTCATTATCTGAACGCACGTATGAGTGTTCGTGTGGACTAACAATAAGTCGTGATTATAACGCAGCTATCAATATCAAAAAGGAAGCCATGCGGTTATTAGCATTGATATAAACCGTAAGAAATAACCTTTGGAACAAGGGAGTTAGCTCGGCTGTCTTAAGACAAATTCGTTAGCTATCAAAAGTAACGATGAACCGAGAAGCCCCCACTTC
>NZ_JAFEMR010000069.1:0-531 GCF_016892495.1 Bacillus sp. RIT 809
GGTGCTACTGGTATAGGAGTTACCGGACCTACTGGACCTTCTGGTGGACCTCAAGGTAACACGGGTGCTACCGGACCTCAAGGTGCTCAAGGTAACACGGGTGCTACCGGACCTCAAGGTGTTCAAGGTAACACGGGTGCTACTGGACCTCAAGGTGTTCAAGGTAACACGGGCGCTACTGGACCTCAAGGTGTTCAAGGTAACACGGGTGCTACTGGACCTCAAGGTGTTCAAGGTAACACAGGTGCTACTGGTTCCACTGGACCTCAAGGCGCTCAAGGACCAGCGGGTGCTACTGGCGCTACTGGACCTCAAGGTGTTCAAGGTAACACAGGTGCTACTGGTTCCACTGGACCTCAAGGTGTTCAAGGTAACACGGGTGCCACTGGTTCCACTGGACCTCAAGGTGCTCAAGGTAACACGGGTGCTACCGGACCTCAAGGTGCTCAAGGTAACACGGGTGCTACCGGACCTCAAGGTGCTCAAGGTAACACGGGTGCTACTGGACCTCAAGGTGTTCAAGGACCAACG